>CAZXWQ010000010.1:13362-17617 GCA_964644545.1 uncultured Dehalococcoidales bacterium
GAGGTGCAGGTGACACCTCAGATACAGCCGGTATTCGCCAGAGAACAGGTACCAGTTACTGGAGAGGGGGCAATAGCTGAGCCGGAGAGGGATGATTACCCTCCGGGGTGCTATCGCATCCGCCGAGAGCCTACTGAGCAACTAACCCTGGCTGAGAAGCAGAGTAGAATCTCGAAACGGAGCAGCAAGATAAAAGACGCCGTGGCTACGGTTGGGAAACCAGCTGACCAAGAGATTGAGATACCGCCATATCCCGCCACCGCGAAGAAGGTAATAACCCCTAAAGGGAAAGTTGACACGAAAAATACCCTGAGTAGGATAGAAGTTACGCCCCAAAAAAGGAGCCTGGCCACCAGACATACCCTGGCTACCAGAAAGCGTATATCCAAGAAAGATACTTCACATCCGACAGGGTAGAACACTCAGGTGTAAACGGCCACCACCACTGCTTCTTTCGGATTGTGCTCATCAAAAAATACCACGGCTACCTTCCTGCCGGTAACCATCTCAGCCGAGGGCAGATTTCTAGCCACAATGACATCTTCCAGATAAACCTTGAAACTACTCGTAATCTGGAGAGTGGCGGTGTAGTTGCCTGAATTAAAATTTCTCAGCACCCCTTTCCTTATATTCATCTCAGCTCTCCTCGTATTCTTTAGCTCCCTGGTCCCTAGACTGCTCCCAGCGACAGCCGTTCCTCATATTGCCCGCGGCCAGGCTCGTAAACCAGCACTATTCCCATAACCCTCTTCTTTTCCTCACTGAGTCCGGCCCCGCCGTCAGTTATTTCAATAACATCATATAGCTGCTGTCCGCAATTGACCGGAACCTGAATAGCCCCGCTCATTGATTCCATCTCGGCTTTTCTCAGATAAGCATCTCCCCTATCCCCAGCCCTGGATACGGTATCAATGTTTCTGTCCTCCAGTTGCCTCAGCCTATCATAGAGCCTGTCTATCTGGTTCCAGGAGAAGGAATTAACAATCACTGGTTCCTCACTCTGCGGGTCGTATCCCTCAACCTGGACCTGGTTAAGCTCCCAGGCTCCCTTTCGGTATCTACCCCCGATTATAACGTGAGCCTGCCCGTAGGAATAAACCAAACTGTCAGAGGACTGGGGATTCACTATATAGACCTTGCTTCCTTCGATGAACAGCACATCAGGAACAAAAGACAGCAGTCTTCTCACAACCTCATCGCCCCTATTTTGGGGGTGTATGGTAAAATCAGGGTAGTAGTCGGTCATAACCGATGACTGCGACTTTACCTCAAGCTTCAGGCCGACTCTGGCCAGGACAGACTCAAGGATTTGCTTCACCGACAGCTGGTCCGAGTCCTTATTCCACCGGAACTGATGCCTGGCCCTCCAGCTTTCAATCAAACGCCGGCCATCGGAGGCATACAGAATAAGGCTAGCCTTGCCCTGTGAGCTGGTATGCTCAAAGGCGTCAATCCAGAAGGCAAGACCCTGGCTGACTTCGCTACCCTGAGAGGTTACGTAGCCCGGGCTAAGCTCTACCTGGAAGCCTATATCAAGAACTGCCAGCTCCCCTTCTCCCGGTGACGCATACTGGCCCTCATCATTCCGGAGTTCAACAGTTAGCTTTCCTTCACCCGGGTTCTCATCCTGCCTCAGTGAAAGGACATCGGCGGTCAAATCAATGCTCTCCCCGGTTAGCCTGGCTCGCCAGACACCATTGGGAGTTGATAGCCAGCAGTAATCACCATGGTGAGCAATAGACATACCATACTCACTGGACAGGTTAAACGGCACGGGCTCACGCCACAGGCTTTCCAGAAAATCGGTGTCAGGCACGGAGTGAGACCAGAAAGGTCGATTATAGGCATCCGTACCGGCGAACTTCTCAATATAGAAACCCCGGTAGACATCTGGTTTATCCATAAATACACTGCAGTATTCAAAGTCGCCTCCTGAGGGTGCCGAGGCGAACTCCTTGAGTTCCGACCAGGTACCGGCGGATACATCGCCACCATCGCCATAGACCAGCGACCACAGCCTGTAGTTGTTACTTGAATCCTGCCCGGTAACAAGCAGGTTCCAGTCAGCACCATACACGGCGGCTACGCCAGACAGGTCACCGGTATTCCTGTCCCAGGCAGCTTTGGACTGCCAGTTACCACCTATACATTTTTTCACATAGAGAGTCTCCTGGTCGGCAAAGAATATAGCTAAATCACCGTTAGGCTTGTAGGCAGCAGCCATGCCGTGAATAGCAGTTGTGGGGGAATAGTCAAGAAGCTCCGGGCTGCCCCAGTTAACACCGTAGTCCGTACTCTTTATGCGGCGAATTTCCCGGCTGGAGTTTATCCAGAAAATAGAGACCTCAGCCCCCAGAGAAGCTGCCGCCACAACGACACAGTTATACTGGTTGGTGTATGTCCAGCTGCTGAAATTTGATGAAGGACCGGGGTTCGCCACCCTCTGCCTGTAGAGCTTCCTGGAATCACCGGGTAGCGTTATCCTGACCCTGATAAGTGAACCATCACCGGGTATAGTTACCGCGTGGTAGTAGTCGTCCTCACTGCCGGTATATAGCCTGTCCCAGTCAAGCCTGACCACACCGGCAATCCTGTTCTTGACCTCCACTTTAACATAGGGGGTACGGCTGGTTTCTTTTTGAGCTGCTAAAAGTGTCGACGTTAAACTTCTCACTTCGCCTCCCTCCATTCTTCACCCCGCTGGCCGGGAATATAATCCTTCCCCCAGAAGAGGTGACCGGCAATGTACCCCAAAGTAAATACCAGTAAAAACCAGAAGATTAAGTCCCAGAGCCAGTGCCCGAGGAGCGCCCCCAGGGCTACCAGACCGATAATCCACAGCCCTTCGAGCTTATACCAGGTATCTCTCAAGATATAGGTCCAGGGACGACCGCCTATTCCAGACCATATGAGCCTGTAGAGATTGCTCATCAACCTCACCCCCTCATACCAGTGCAGCCAGTATATCAGGCAGCGGCTTATCTGCCTTTCGATAGTGATCTGCCAGGTGCCTGGCTGCCTGAATTATCTCCTCAGGGCTGGCTTCTACCCGTTGCCCCCGGTAGCCCCCTGGCGATAGTGCCGCTACGGCAGCTGGCATTCGCTCCCAGTCAACGGTCTTCTCAATATCAAGCCTCCCCTTTAGTGCTCTAAAGATGCTCCTCTTATGGTGGGGCAGCTTCCAGGTCTCAGGGTCTGCCGGGTCGCCAGCTATAGCAAACGCCTCCCCGGGCAGGCCCTCTTTGCTCCTGGCTGATTTTTCTTTAACTTTGTCGTCTGCCATTTTAATCTCCTTTGAGTTTGCTTCGGCACTTTGTACCTCGCAATGACCTCTTCCTGTCTTTGCGAGCGGAGCGAAGCAATCCCTCAAATGCCATCTCACAATGACCCCTCTATTTAAGAGTTAGCGCCACTAGGGACCATAGTCGGTTGATTTAGATACCGGCGGATAGTAGGGCTTATACAGGGAGCGGATTCTGACCCGGTTCCTTCTCCCCAGCCTTCTCAGCTCCTGCCTGAAGTAGTCCAGTTTCTCCTGACCCCAGTTGAGGAACTCCCCCGGCCCAGGGATGCCGCCAACATTAACCCGATTGATGGCATATACCGCCCACTCAACAGCAGCATAGCCACAGGCACCAGCAGCAATCAGGTCCTCGTGTCTGGCAGGCATAGTAGAGGTCTCCCCATCAAGGGTGTGCAGCTTGCCGTAATATATATAAGTATTGGAACCGTCGGGAATCTCGTCACCGAGGAGAGTAATAGTATCTTCCCACAGAGCAAAGCGCTGGTACTTCTTGGGGAACCGGCCCACCGGGTACTCCACGGCTTCTACCGTGATGCGGTCAGTAACTCCGGATATATCAATCTCCCTCGAGCCTGAAGTAGTGGCCTTGGTTGCCTTCTGCTCACAGGGGATAGCCTCGGAAAACTCTTTAAGCGCATGGGCAATATGCCGGTCCAGCTCATCATTCGTCCAGCGGTAGTTATTGGCGTCCTCATCATGTAAATCACGCCTGACTATGCTTCTCATCTCGGTTAGATTCATATCTACCTCACCCCCTTGCTCCCCCTCTCCTTCAAAGGAGAGGGGGATAAATAGTTATTGAAGGGGCTTCGCCCCTTCATACTTCCCCCTATTCAGGTAACAGATTTCTGACCTCTGTCCTGTCCAATCTGGTGCAGGGCAGACCCTCATCGTGGCGGCATAATTCCAAGTCACAGAAGGAAATCTCCTCATCGTCCCTGCCTTCATTGA
>CAZXWQ010000010.1:17717-22285 GCA_964644545.1 uncultured Dehalococcoidales bacterium
CGGCATAATTCCAAGTCACAGAAGGAAATCTCCTCATCGTCCCTGCCTTCATTGATACTGACCGCTTTACCGGATAGTTGTTTGCCGTAGTCCATCAGTAATTGAGCATCAGCCTCATTATCAAAGCTCAGGTCCAATCTCACTCTGTATTTCATCCCGTTAGATACCTCCTTACTCCCGTTCTACTTTGAAACGGGGCTTATCACCCCGCACCGGTTATCGTGCCGATGTTGCCGCAGGGGCTCCTATCGTGGATTTTACTGCCACCACCGGGGAGCCCCGGTAGATAATGAACACAGCCCGGCTCCAGTGGACTAAAGACCAGGTCCTCTCTATCAACCAAGGCCTTCATTATCCACCTCACGAAGAAGCATACTTTACCCTGACACAGCTAGAATTTTTAATCTTCGCCCGCCCCTCGTTAGCCTCATTGCACTGGATTATCAGCCTTACCTCAAAAGGTAGTGAGTCAAAATTGGCTACCCTTTTGAAGCGACCGCTCCGGGTCTCCTCAACATAGGTCGTTCCGATATTTGTTTTTGTGACCTGAGAATGAAGGTCAACCCAGGTCCCACCTTTATTTCTGGCTTGCCATTTATACTTGAGGTCAGCGGTTCCCGAAGAAACTGCCCGGAAAGCCGCCGTCAGGCCAAACTCAACCTCAATCATCTCCCCTAATGCCGGCGGCTTGATGGTAACGCTCTCTACCTCAACATCAACATCTACCGTTGTGGTATCCTTCTCGGCAGACCATTGAATGCCGTCTGAAGTCAAATCGCCCTTGGCAAACGGGTATTCTGTGTGCTCCACTACTTCAACTGCCATAATAAACCTCCTTTTCCAGGTAGGGGGTTGGGGTGGCTATTCCCCAACCCTTATCCCTTACAAAATCTCAAATAGTTATCACGCTGTACTGTCAGCACGGCTGTTCAAAAAGAACATAACCTCAGTAGCCGAAAGAGCAATGCCAATAATAGTATTGGCGTCCCCTGAAGTAGATGGTGCCGTCTGTGTAATCTGACCGCTGTCAGACCCCTCGGCTACATAGACATAGCCGCCCGGCGTAGCCCCGGAATAATCACCAATCACCGGGTTGGCTGATACCGGCACCTCCCCGCCACTCTCGCCATCAGCAAGCGCAACCAGTCTGCCCTGAATAACCGACCCGGTGGTCGCCAGTGCCCTCTTCCAGCCACTGTCGTAGCCGAGCACATCACCACATTTACAGTCCTCGGCAAGGGTAACCTTTTTCGGCTCGGTTCCCCGGCCCGAGTCCAGGACAACTCTTCCCTTTCCCGGATCTGAAAAAGCCATAATCAACCTCCTTCGGAGGAAATCCCGAACATTTGGAATTTATACTTCGTATTCAGTGCTTGGGATTTTCCTTCCTTCTTTCTATATTTAATCTTGGGCACCGATGAGAGCCGCCACCTTGATAGAGGCAAAAAGAGCCAGGGAAACATACCACTTAATCCTGGTTCGGGAAGCATCCTTGGTCTCCAGAGAGCCGATAGGCTCCACCGTCAGGTGACCGGGTGCAGTTAGCCCGCAAAGAGCTCCTTCCCCCATCTGCAAGGCGTATATCGTGGAGCAGTTGCCACCCGTGGTCGCTGTCTCAACACCACCGCTAACCACGTGGGTATCCAGTATCCAGTCATTAACACCAATAGAGATACCATCCCAGAACTGGACAAAGTTGCCCCACTTATCCCGGTCTGTCTCCATCATACTGCCAGCGGCTCTCACCAGCGTGTTAATCTTTCGCCTCGAGCGCCGACTCATCAGCAGTATGCTGGGCTTACCCCCTTTTACTGCATCAATAAGCTCATCAAGCATGGACAGGGTCAGGGTAGCCCCGCTGTCACCAGCGGCAATTACCTGGTCACCGGCACTTTCGGTATCGATGAGCTTCCTGAGACCATCGAACTGCTTGGGATTAGCCGTAGCGTCGCCGTAGACAAAGATCTCCTCAAACTTATCTTTGAGCGCCTTGGCCTTGAGTTCTACCACAGCCGCCTCAAGGTCTTGAATATTGGAGCGGGTCGTCTTCAGAAAATTGTCAACATCGGCGTCCCCTCCCATAATCTTCAGTTGTGCTGTTTTCTGCTCAAAGGTCGGGGTTGATTCTGCCCAGGTATCACCGACATCATAGAAATCAATTGTCGGTAGTGTCTTCTCCTGATTATAGGTCAACCCGTCCCCCACAATTTCAATGAAAGGCATCACTTGAAGGGCCGGTGAGTCCTTGACGATTGTTTCCACCACGCCCTGAAGTAGCATATCGTTGGATAGCTTGGATGCTTCTGCTAATGTTAAAGCCATTATTTTCTTCCTCCTATTGCATATTGAATCTTTTCCGACGGCGATAGAGCGGACAGGTCAGGTGCCCTCCTCTCGGGCGCTCCAGCCGGAACCCTTGCCAGTGAAATCTCTGTTTCCAGTCCCTGCCTCACCTTGCCAATCAGGCTTTTCGCCTTCTCCAGGGATTCACTGATAGCCTCAACAGTATCCCCACTGATGAGTTCCTCCATGACCTCCGGATTTGTCTGAACTACCATGCTCCTGTAGCTAGCGATAACCTCAGCCAGAGATTTGCTGCTCGTTGACAACCCCTCCTCTAACTCAGCCTGAGACTGCCTTAGAGAAACAATTTCATCGTCTTTGCTGGCTATCGCCTGCTCCAGCTCATTAATACGGGCTCTGACCTGAGCCAGTTCCTCATCCTTTCCGGCTACCAATCCCTCAAGCTCAGTAACCCTGGCGCGGGACACCATATCCTCCCCCGTCTGCTCCACATCGGAGCGATTCTGGTTGCCAGACTGTGTCTCTGGCGAGTTCTCCTGCTGGTTTACTTCATCTGCCAACATTCATCCTCCTGCCGGTTATTCCTCTCCAACCTCTGTCCGGGGCTCAATATCTCTCTCCCTCACTGCACCCCTGACCGATTTCTGGTTAAGCTCTCTATTCATCTTGAGGATAGATTCTCTCTCCTCAAGCCATCTGCCAAATTCCATCTCCGGGTCCTGCACTCCCAGCTCATCCATCGCCCGGCGCCTGGAATGAATGCCGCTCTGGACCAGTGTCTGCTCATTGGAGACCATTTTGTCTAAATCCCGGGGCAGCACCGGATTCCACACCACCCTTAAATGGTTGTCACCAAATTTCTCGCCCCGGTACTTTTCCAGCAGCCTGAGAATCAGCCGGTTCCTCTGGTTATAGGCAGCAGTCCTGATTATCCTTTTTCGCCTCACCTTCTGTAACAGTGGCTGAAGCTCAATCTCGAGCGCTACGCCTGATAAATCCCGCTCGGTGCCTCCAAAAGCTGCCCTCGGCGACTCCGATACATCATGCAGCGCCCGGTACAGCAGATTGATATAGTCTATATGCATCCTGACGCCTCCACCCTGCAGCAGGTCAAGTAGATAGGCCCTGGCGTCTTCCGGAACGTTCCACACTGCCCCCGGTCTAACGGCAATATCCTCGGATTCTTCCACGTTCTCCAGGACAGCAATCGGATTCCCCGATAGCTCCAGTATTTTTGATAGTTGTGACATTGCCCGGTTGAACTCCCGCTGTGGCTCTATTATTTGAGATAAATCGGATATTCCCCAGAACCTCTTCGGTTCCCTCAGGTTGGGATAAACCACGAACGGTATGAAACCATACGGATTGGGCTTTTTCTCCATTTGGGTATCATCAAGCCACAGCTCAAACTCCTGCGCCGTCCACACCTCGATAACGCTGGCTGTCTTCCCCTTTGGCCTCATCTGATACAGGATTTCTATCTCGTCTGCGGTGAGGCTGTATTTAGAGGCTACTCTCCATACCCTCAAGGTGTCATCTCCCAGCCTCCAGGCATAGATACCCTGAATGTCGGGGGCAGTAACCCGCACACCCCCTGTCCCTTGGTCCCAGATAACCTTGTAGCAGGCATCACCAAGAATGGCACAGTCAATCTCTGTCTCAAAATCAAGCTGCTCCAGTCCATTCTCTTGGTACACCCTGTATAGCGCTGCCTCTGCCTTCTGGGCTCTGTCTCTGGTTTCATCGGATTCTTCTACAGGGTCAACAGCGAAGTTAATGCCAGACATCAGGTATGAGGTAACTTTATCTATAACCACCTTGGCATAGTTGAAAGTCAACCGTCTCTCACCCCACCTTTCCCTGCCTTCCCACTGGACGCTGTGATAGAAATCAAGGAGCTGTTGGTAGCCCCTGAGCCTGTCTCTATCCAGGCGGGCCAGCTCTGTAGGGTTAAAATCTTCACTCATTTCCTAGCTCCTCCACGTTCGAGTCGGCAAAAGCAAACTTCAGTGCTCTCTGTACGGTGCGCTCGCTAACTCCATAGATTTGTGCCAGCTCCCCTATCCCCTTCCCTTCGGCGGTCAACAGCCTTGCCATCTCTTTAGCACGCAACCTTTTCAATAAACGCCTCCTGCCACCGGGCTCTTCGTAAACACATAACGGCAATGGACAGTTGAGACAGGATTCAGCAAACTCACACCCCTCGTCCTGATAGTGGCAATACTCCGGTGGCAAATCCAACCTGACATCATCAGCCTGCTCCA
>CAZXWQ010000011.1:0-14219 GCA_964644545.1 uncultured Dehalococcoidales bacterium
AACCTGAGGTAGCTGAGGTTAAAGTTGAGGAAACAGAGGCTGAACCTGAGGTAGCTGAGGTTAAAGTTGAGGAAACAGAGACTGAACCTGAGGTAGCTGAGGTTAAAGTTGAGGAAACAGAGACTGAAGCTGAGGAAACAAAGGATAGTCCTGAGAAAACAACCGAAAGTTAGTTCTTGGAGTAGAATAGCGTGATTCAAACTTATACTAGACTAAGAGTGGCGGATAATACTGGTGCCCGACAGCTAATGTGTATCGGTGTGCTGGGTGGCACCAGGAAAAAATATGCTCGTATCGGTGACGTCATTGTGGGTTCGGTCAAGCGGGCTATCCCCGGTAGCGCAGTAAAGGGCGGGGAAGTAGTGCGGGCGGTAATTATTCGCACGGCTCAGCCCTATCGGCGCCCCGATGGCTCTTATATCAGGTTCGATGAGAATGCTGCTGTGATTCTCACTGATAAGAATAATCCCAGGGGAACCAGAATATTTGGTCCGGTAGCCAGGGAGTTGAGGGATAAGAACTACACCAAGATTATATCCCTGGCTCCTGAAGTCTTGTAAGGAAGATGTGACCATGAAAATTAGAAAGAATGATACCGTGCTGGTGATTGCCGGTAAAGATAGGGGCAAGAAGGGTAAAGTCCGCTTTGCTTACCCCAAGGATGAGAGGATACTGGTTGAAGGTATTAACTTTATCAAAATGCATAGCCGGGCAAGAGGACAAGCCAGGCAGGCAGGCATAATAGAGAGAGAGGCACCAATTCACGTATCAGACGTTATGTTGCTCTGCAGCCAATGTAATCATCCTGCGCGGGTTGGTTTCCATACTTTAGAGGACGGCAGGAAGGTACGCATTTGCCACTCTTGTGGTGAGATTATTGATTAGATGGCAGGACTAAAAGAAAAGTACCGAGAAGACATTATCCCGAAGCTAATGGAGCTCCGCGGGTACAGGAACGTCATGGAGGTGCCACGCCTGGACAAGGTTGTGGTCAGTATTGGCTTGGGCGAGGCAATTCAGAATGCCAAAGCCCTGGAAGCGGCTGAGACTGATTTACCGGCTATTGCCGGGCAACGCCCGGTGATAACCCGGGCTAAGATGTCAATTGCTGCCTTCAGATTGAGGACGGGAATGGCTATCGGGTTGAAGGTAACCCTGCGGAAGAAGCGCATGTATGATTTTGTTGAAAGGCTGATAAACGTTGTCCTACCGCGTATCCGTGAGTTTCGTGGTGTTTCTAGAGATTCCTTTGACGGACGGGGCAACTATACACTTGGGTTCAAGGAACAAACCGTTTTTCCGGAAATAGACTATGATAAAATAGATAAAATACGGGGGCTGGAAGTAACAATCGTTACAACTGCCAGAACAGACGAAGAAGGCAGGCATTTATTGGAGCTTCTAGGTATGCCCTTCAGCAGGGATTAAGTGGAGGTAGATGGCTAAAAAATCAGAAATTGCCAAGTGGAGACGTACTCCCAAATACAAGGTTCAGTTTCACAATCGGTGTCAACTGTGCGGACGGCCTCGCGCCTATATGCGTAAGTTCGGCCTGTGCCGTATTTGCTTTCGTGAACTGGCCCTGGACGGTAAGATACCGGGAGTGAGAAAGTCAAGCTGGTAACCAGGATATCATAGTGAAAGGGGTTTAGGGTGACTGTTACTGACCCAATAGCGGATATGCTAACTAGGATACGCAACGCCATTATGGTGAGGCATGATTCGGTGTTGATACCGGCCTCAAGGATGAAGCTGGCTATCAGCAAAATCCTTAAGGATGAAGGTTTCATCGATGATTATGAGGTGGTTAGAGGTAAACCACAGCGAGTCATCAAGGTTCAGCTCAAATATAGAGATAGGAACCAGCCAGTCCTTACTGGATTGGAGAGAGTAAGCAAGCCCGGACTAAGAGTATATGTTCAGAAGAAGGAAATCCCCCGTGTCTACGGTGGTCTGGGGATTACCATCCTTTCTACAGCCGAGGGGGTAATGACCGGGCATCATGCCTGGCGCCGGGGGATTGGTGGTGAATTACTGTGCAATATCTGGTAACTAAATACGGGAGTAGGGTATATGTCTAGAGTGGGGCAGAAACCAATAGCTGTGCCACAGGGCGTGTCAGTGAGTATTGAGGAGAACGAGGTCACTGTAAGCGGACCCAAGGGGGAGCTTCGGCGGCGTTTCAATCCTGATATGTCTATTACCTGGAGCGATGACAGTCTGGTAGTATCACGACCCAGCGATGGACGGGAGCACCGCTCTATGCACGGGCTGACGCGGACTCTCCTGGCTAATATGGTGGAAGGGGTAACCAGGGGCTTTGAGAAAAGCCTTGAAATGGTAGGTGTGGGCTATCGCGCCCAGGAAGTGGGGGATAAGCTGGTACTCAATATCGGATTTTCACATCCTGTGGAGGTAACCCCGTTGCCGGGTGTATCGCTGGCTGTAGAGGGGGCTAATCGTATGAAGGTTAGCGGAATTAATAAAGAAGTGGTCGGCGAGATGGCGGCCAGAATACGAGCTATCCGCCCGCCTGATGCCTACAAGGGTAAAGGCATCAGATATGCCGGGGAACTGGTGCGCCTTAAAGCTGGCAAGGCGGGTAAGGCTATAGGGAGAGTCTAATGGGAAAGGATACGCGAAGGGTAGCTCGCCATAGAAGACACTCCCGGGTTAGGGCCAGGGTACAGGGTATTGGTTCCAGGCCTCGTTTATGTGTTTTCCGTAGCCTGAGCCATATCTATGCTCAGGTTATTGACGATGCAGCAGGGCATACGCTGGTCTCAGCCTCAACCCTTGACCAGGAAATAAAGAAAGAGACAGACAGCAAAACGAAAACCAGCATTTCTGAGCTTGTTGGTTCTCTGGTTGCCAAGCGAGCACTGAGTAAAGGGATAAACCAGGTGGCTTTTGACCGCGGTGGATACAGGTATCACGGCAGGGTGAAAGCCCTGGGTGACGCAGCTCGCCAAGAGGGACTAAAGTTTTAGGGGGATAATTTTTAAAGTAGATGAATGGACCACTGAACAAGATAGACCCGACAGACCTGGCACTCAATGATAAGCTGGTCTATGTTAATCGTGTCGCCAAGGTGATGAAAGGCGGGAAACGCCTCAGTTTTAGCGCCCTGGTAGTCACCGGGGACGGCAACGGTCACGTAGGCATTGGCCTGGGTAAGGCGAATGAGGTGCCACTGGCAATCAACAAGGCCAGTGCTACTGCCAAGAAGAGTTTGATTAAAGTTCCACTGGCAGGGACAAGTATTCCCCATGAAATAAAAGTCAAGCTGGGAGCAGCCAGGGTTCTGCTCAAGCCGGCGTCGCCAGGTACAGGTATCATTGCCGGGAGCAGCATTCGAGCTGTTCTTGAGGCGGCTGGAGTTCAGGATATTCTGACTAAATCCCTGGGCAGCAATAATCGTATTAACGTGGCCAGGGCAACAATGCTTGCCCTTAGCCAGCTTAAAGACCCGAAAGAAGAACTGGCCAGGCGGAAGCCCGCACCTCAGGTTGAGGAGGCGGTAACCGGTGGCTAAACTACGTATCACCTGGGTCAAAAGTGATATAGGCTATAAGAGGGACCAGAGAAGAACCTTGAAGGCTCTGGGTTTTCATCGACTAAACGAGAGCGTTATCCACGATGACAACAGGTCAATTAGGGGTATGATAAATAAGCTAAGACATCTGGTTAAGGTGGAGGAAGAAGTCTGATGAGACAGGATGAGCTTCATCCAGCTCCCGGCTCAAAGAAAAGCAGGAAGCGGGTAGGCCGAGGCGATGGCAGCGGACACGGCACCTATTCCGGGCGCGGCTGCAAGGGGCAGAAATCTCGCGCCGGGTATAAGATGAGGCCCGGCTTCGAAGGTGGGCAGTTGCCCTTGATTAAGCGCCTGCCCAGAAAGCGCGGCTTTGTTAATATTTTCAGGACGGAATACAGCGTGGTCAACTTAAGCAAGCTTAATATGTTTGAAGCGGGCAGTGAGGTAGACCCGGAAAGATTGGTGACAGCCGGGGTAGTCAAGTCTCGGCGGCGGCCAATTAAGATTCTCGCTGAAGGCGATATCAATCATCCCCTTGTGGTAAAGGCACACAAGTTCTCTACTGCTGCCAGAGCCAAGATTGAGGCAGTAGGGGGCAAGGTGGAGGAGGTGGAACATGCGGCCAAGGCAACCTAAGCCACGACTTATCCAGGCAATGCTTGACTCCTTCCGCCTGCCTGACCTGAGGCGCCGAATCCTCCTTACCTTTGGCATGCTGGTAGTATTCCGCTTGATAGCGCACGTGCCCCTGCCCGGGGTGAACGCTGAAGCCTTAGCCCGCTTGTTTGAGCGTAACGCCATGCTGGGCATGCTTGATATGTTCAGCGGCGGGGCTATGAGGAATTTCAGCATAGCCGCCATGGGGGTCTACCCGTATATTACCGCTACCATTATCATGCAGCTAATGGTGCCGGTCATTCCACGGCTGCAAATGCTTTCCCAGGAGGGAGAAGCCGGCAGGAATAAGATTAACCGGATTAGCCACTGGCTGACCGTACCCCTGGCAGGTATTGCCGGTTACGGGCAGCTGGTCTTGCTCCAGCGGGAGGGAGTTGTTACCGGTGCCGACCCATTAGCTACGGCAGCTATGGTCTTTACCATGATTGCCGGCACCATGTTCCTGGTCTGGCTCGGTGAGTTGATTACTGAATACGGCATTGGCAACGGCATATCTATCATAATTTTTGCCGGCATTGTCACCGGCTTCCCGTCAATGATTGGCAGCGGCTTGCTGGTCAGTGGGCAGCAGTTCTGGGGTCTGGTGATCTATGGTCTGATGGTCCTGGTCACTATTACCTTCATCGTTATTTTCACGGAGGCGCACCGGCGCATCCCGGTGCAGTATGCTCGCACCGCTTTTCGCGGCGGTCGTATGTACCGGCAGACAGGGTCAACGCATATCCCGCTGCGGGTGAATACCGCCGGGATGATACCCCTTATCTTTGCCATGTCGCTGGTCATATTCCCCGGTATGATAGCCAGCTACTTCGCCAATCCATCGGGGGCTGACCCTAACATAGCTAACCATATTATGAATATATTTGACCCTAACGCCAGACTACCTCTGGGCCTTTTCTACTGGGGGTTCTATTTCGTACTGGTGGTTGGCTTTGCCTTCTTCTACACTATGGTTATCTTTCAGCAGCAGGACTTACCCGGCACCTTGCAACGACAGGGGGGATTTGTTCCCGGGATTCGGCCAGGGAAGAATACCTCCACCTATCTTAACAGTGTCATTATCCATATTACGACGGCAGGTGCCCTCTTTCTCGCCCTGATAGCCATAATCCCTTTCATTGCCCGAAGTATAACCAACGTCCAGGTAATACAGCTCTCCAGTATGGGTTTGCTAATTATGGTCGGCGTGGTGCTGGATACAATGAAACAGTTGGAAGCACAACTAACAATGCGGCGCTACGAAGGCTTTATCAAATAGGAGCGACGGTGTATATTGTTTTTCTAGGTGCCCCGGGAGCAGGTAAGGGAACACAAGCAGCCACGGTAGCTGAGAAGTTGGAACTGGCGCATATCGCTTCCGGTGATATGTTTCGAGAGGCACTGGAGAAACAGGATGACTTAGCCATAGAGGCTAAGTCATATATGGAGAAGGGGATGCTGGTTCCCGATGAGATAACAATAAGAATGGTCCTGGAGCGGATATCAGCCCCGGATTGTGAACGCGGGGTAATCTTTGATGGCTTCCCCAGGAATCTGGCACAGGCTGAGGCGCTGGATAAGGCGCTTACCCAGCAGGCTAAGGCTATAGATGGGGTGGTATACATCAAGGTCTCGGAGGAGGAGTTGCTGAATAGGCTCAGCGGGCGCTGGATTTGCCGCCAGTGTCAAGCCCCATATCACGCCGTAAACTCTCCTCCCAGGGTCTGGGGCAAGTGTGACCAGTGCGGTGGTGAGCTGTATCAACGCTCCGATGATACTGAGGAGACTGTTAAAGAGCGGTTACAGGTCTATTTTGCTCAAACGGCACCGCTCATTGATTATTATGCGCAGGCGGGTAAGCTATTAGATGTCGATGGTGAGGGGAGTGTTGATGGTGTGGGAGAAAGAATAATGCTAGCACTCAATAGTGGTCTTGTCCAACGGAGAGAAAAGTGAGTATAATCATCAAGTCTGATGAAGAGATTGCGATTATGCGGGAGGCTGGTAGAATAGTAGCGACGGTACTGGAGACTTTGAAGTCGCGGGTGAGGTCAGAGATGCGCACTCAGGAACTTGATGTCATTGCCGCCAGTGAAACAAAAAAACTGGGCGGTAAGCCCTCGTTTAAGGGATACCGAGGATTTCCAGCACACCTATGTGTCTCTGTGAATGACGAGATAGTGCACGGTATTCCCGGGGAAAGGATTTTACGTGATGGCGATATTGTATCCCTTGACTTCGGGGCAATCTACAAGGGTTTTCAGGGTGATGCTGCATTAACAGTAGGTATAGGTACTATTAGCACTGAGGCCAGGCGGCTTATGGAGACTACTGAAGGCGCCCTGAAAGCCGGCATTGCGGCTGCTCATCCCGGAGCAAGGCTGGGGGATATTTCAGCGGCTATTGAGCATTATGCTGAATCAAGGGGGTATTCGGCGGTGCGAGAGTATACCGGTCACGGTATTGGCCGGGAGATGCATGAAGACCCCCGGGTGCCCAACTGCACCAATGCGTCGTTTGGGCTTATGCCGGGAACAGGACCTGAGCTACAGAAGGGTATGACCATCGCTCTTGAGCCCATGATAAACATCGGTGATTGGCCCACAAAGGTTGATGATAATCAGTGGACGGTACGTACCAGGGACGGGAGTCTTTCGGCACACTTTGAGAATACTATTGCTATTACTGATGGTGAGCCTGAGGTGCTTACCAGGATATAGTCAGAAAGTCTATGGCTAAGAAAGAGGCTATCGAGGTTGAGGGAGAAGTAGTAGAGGCTCTACCGAATGCTATGTTTCGTGTGGAGTTACCTAATGGGCACAAGGTGCTGGCACACATATCAGGCAGGCTGCGAGTGCATTATATTAGAGTACTGCCTGGCGACAAAGTGTTAATAGAGCTCTCTCCCTATGACCTGAGCCGGGGCAGGATAACCTACCGGTTAAAATAAAAGGGAGTCATTATGAAAGTTAAAGCGTCAGTTAAGGTGAGGTGCGAGAACTGCAAGGTAATAAAGCGGCGGGGAGTAGTCAGGGTCATTTGCTCTAAGCCCAAGCATAAGCAGAGACAGGGCTAATCTTTTGCCGAATAAGGAGGTAGTAAAATGCCGCGTATAGCTGGAGTGGACATACCTAGAGATAAGCAGATCTGGGTCTCACTGCAATACATCTACGGAGTCGGCCCTAGTTTGAGCCGGAGCCTTCTGACGCGGACTGGTATTAACCCGGTGACTAAGGCGGATAGCCTCACTGAAGCCGAGGTCAGTAGCATCCGTGAGATTATTGACCGGGAGTTTCAGGTTGAGGGTGAACTCAGGAAGGAACATACCCTCAATATCAAGCGCCTCAGCGAAATCGGCAGCTACCGGGGTAGTCGGCACCGACACAACCTGCCGGTTAGAGGCCAAAATACGCGAACAAATGCCCGTATTCACCGGGGCTCCCGCAAGACAGTAGCCGGCAGAGGCAAGAAGCGCGGTGCCACCAAGAAGTAAAAGGTTTTATTGAGCAGGAGGGTAGTATGCCAGCGAAGAAGCGAACCAGGACAAGAAGGCGAGAACGCAAGTCAGTTCCAGCAGGGCGAGCCTACGTTCAGTCTACTTTTAATAATACCATTGTGACCCTTACTGACCCCGAGGGGAATGTTATCGCCTGGGGAAGTTCGGGGACGGCTGGATTTAAGGGCTCGCGAAAAGGCACTCCTTACGCCGCCCAGTTAGCCGCCCAGGATGCTGCACGAAAAGGTATGGGGCACGGTCTACGCCAGATAGATGTTTACGTTAAAGGTCCGGGTAGCGGGCGTGAGGCAGCTATTCGTGCACTACAGAGTTCTGGCCTGTATATTACCAGTATCAGGGACGTAACCCCCATCCCACATAACGGTTGTCGTCCCCCTAAGAGAAGACGGGTGTAAGGTAAGAGAAATGGCAAGATATACAGAAGCAGTTTGCCGATTGTGTCGCCGTTGTGGTGAGAAGCTAATGCTTAAGGGCAGCAGATGTCTGACCCCTAAATGCGCTATGGAGAGGCGAAGGAGGGTCACCGGGCAGAGGTACCGCCGGCGGAGAGTATCTGACCGCGGTCTTCAGCTGGCAGAGAAACAAAAAGCCCGCTATACCTACGGTATTCTGGAACGACAGTTCAGGCGGGTGTTTATTGAGGCCGAAAGGCAATCGGGCGTCACCGGGGAAAATCTGGTGGTACTTCTGGAGAGACGGCTCGATAATGTAGTCTATCGTTTAGGTTTCGCTGACTCACGTGCTCAAGCGCGCCAGATAGTTCTACACGGACATATTATGCTTAACGGGCGCCGGACCAATATACCCTCTTGCCTGGTTAAAGAGGGCGATACCATTACCTGGCGGGAGCAAAGTACCAGCACTGTCTACCATAAAGAAGTTTATGAAAACATTGGCTCCAAAGCGGTACCGAACTGGTTAGGCCTGGACAGAGAGAGCCTGGCCGGACAGGTCTTATCACTGCCCATGCCTGATGATGCCGGTGCCAAATTTGATGGGAAGAGTATAGTTGAGTACTACTCACGATAAGGAGGTAGCACTTTGTCTCAATCGATAGCACCTAAGATTGAGTGTGTTGAAAGCATCGATAACTATGGGCGATTCGTGGCTGAGCCACTGGAAAAAGGTTCTGGTGCGACTCTGGGGAATGCCTTACGACGAGTGCTGCTTGGCAATCTCCCGGGAGCAGCCGTAACCCACGTTAAGATTGAGGGAATTCAGCACGAGTTCTCGCCCATTCCTTACTTGAAGGAAGACGCCATAGAATTCTTACTCAATGTTAAGGCGTTGAGGATAAAGCCCCTTTCTGACCGACCGGGTAAGCTTATTCTGGACGTGGTAGGAGTGGGGCAGATATGTGCTGCTGACATTAAGCCCTCATCTGAGTTTGAAATTGCTAACCCTGAGCTCTATCTGGCCACCCTGGATTCACCCGAGGCCAGGCTCTATGCGGAGTTTGATATAGAGCTGGGTAGCGGATATAAGGAGGCTGAAGCAGGCGATAATTTGCCAGTGGGAGTAATCCCGGTGGATGCTATCTTTACGCCAACGCGCAAGGTTAATTTTACCATTGAGCCGGTTCATATTGGCCAGGAGACCACCCGTGAACGATTAAACCTGGAAGTATGGACCGATGGCACGATGTCACCTGGCGACGCAATGAGCAAGAGTGCCAGTATTCTGATAGAATCACTGACTGCGTTTGTTAACTATGGCCAGGTTGTTCCGGGAGTGCCCGAGGTGGAACTCGCTGGCCTGGCGATAACTGAGGAGCAATACAATATCCCTGTGGAGCAACTGACCCTTTCCGTGCGCACCATGAATTGCCTGAGGCGTGGTAACATCAATACCGTGGGGGAAATCATAAGTATCGGCGATAAGGGGTTAATGAACCTGCGAAATTTCGGGCAGAAGTCCAAGCACGAAATAGAGGAACGGCTTAACGAACTGGGGCTATCTCTTTATCCCAAGGCTGAGGAGGAGCCTGACCAGGAGCAGCCTGATGAGGAGACAGAAGATTCAGTAGAAAGCAGCCCGGAGACGGAGAGCCAGCCTGAGGCCGGAACCGAGATAGATAAGAGCGAGGATACAGAATCAGAATGAGGACGAGTAGGTGATATGGGGCGAAAGATTTCTGGTAGAAGATTAACGAGGTCCTCCGGCTACCGGAGAGCAATGTATCGTAATCTGGTGACCGACCTTCTCAACTATGAGAAGATTGCTACTACCGAGGCTAAGGCAAAACAAATCCGTAGCCTGGCGGAGAAGATGATTACACTGGGTAAGGATGGCCGACTTCACTCGCGTCGCCAGGCACTGGCATTTATCTTTAGTAAGAAGGTAACAGACAAGGTGTTTGATGAGCTTGCCGCCAGATATGCAGAGCGCTCCGGCGGCTACACCCGTATCACCAAGCTGGGGCGCAGGCTGGGTGATGGGGCGGATATAGTTCAGCTTGAGCTGGTGCAGTAATGGTATATACTGTGGCTAATCCTGGGGCAAGGGAGAGTACTGGCGTGGCAGAGACCACCAGGATGGTGCTGGTGCTGGAATATAATGGCACGCACTACTATGGTTTCCAGCTGCAAAAAAACCTGCCTACAATCCAAGGAGAGATGGAGAAGGCTCTATGGAGGCTTACCGGAGAGTGGGCCCGGGTAACAGCATCCAGCCGAACGGATGCCGGGGTTCATGCCAGGGCACAGGTGGCAAGCTTCAGGACCAGGTCACATATCTCTCCACACACATTTACTAACGGGTTGAACTACTACTTACCTAAAGATATTGCTGTCAAGACAGCCCACGGAGTAGGAGATGCCTTTAGTGTGAGGCACCAGGCTGTCAGCCGTGAGTATAGCTACTATATATTGAATAGCTCGACACGGTCTCCAATCAGAGAGGACTTTTGCTACCGTGTTGCTGGTTACCTTGATATTGAAGCCATGAATCGGGCGTGTCAGGCTCTTATTGGTGAGCACGACTTTGCTTCATTTGCCAGTAACATCGGGGCTGAAGTAAAGAGCACGGTGCGGAGAGTGTACCGGGCCGAAATAGAGAAGGATAGGGAACTGGTTGTTCTCAATCTGGTGGCTAACTCTTTTTTGCGCCATCAGGTGCGGAGCACAGCTGGCACACTGGTCAGAGTGGGTCTGGGTAAAATGAGTGAAGAAGAGTTTGGTAGAATAATTGAGGCGAAGAAGCCCGGTCTGGCGGGGCCAATTCTACCTGCCCGCGGGCTCTGCCTCGTGCAGGTAAACTATCCCCGTTCTTTTGAGGAAGAAACATGACGAAAACCTACAGTGTGAAAGCCTCCGATATTAAGCGAGAGTGGCACCTTATTGATGCCTCGGGTGAAGTCCTGGGCAGGCTGGCTACTCGAGTGGCCAGGCTACTTATGGGAAAGCACAAGCCACTGTTTTGTCGTAATATGGATGTTGGCGATTTTGTGGTTGTTATCAACGCCGATAAGCTCCGGGTTACCGGGAATAAGGCCAAGCAGAAGCTGTATCATAGACATTCGGGGTATCCCGGGGGACTTAAGAGTATCAGCCTGGAGAAAATGATGGAGACTCACCCTACAAGAGTGATTGAGCACGCTGTTAAAGGTATGTTACCCAAAAACCGCCTGAACGCCAGAATGATGAAACGGCTTAAGGTCTATGCTGGGGATAATCACCCACATGAGGGACAGTTGAAGGTCACCTCGGTCGTGGCGGCAGAGAAAAGCCCCGAATAAAGGGAGGTTCTTTTGGAGGAACAGGCATATTTCTACGGGACAGGCAGACGCAAGGAAGCGGTGGCCAGGGTAAGGCTAACGCCGGGAGGTGGGGCTATTATCGTGAACGGCGTGCCTTATGAGGAGGTTTTCCCCCGACTGGAGCAACGCCAGAGGGTAGTGGAGCCTCTTCTGGTTACCGATAACCTCGGTAAGTATAATGCAGTGGTTAAGGTAGCCGGCGGTGGCATATCAGGTCAGAGCGGGGCTATCTCTCACGGCATTGCCCGGGCACTGCTAAAGGCAGATGAGAACTTCAGGCGACCGCTGCGCCGGAGCGGGCTGCTTACCCGCGATTCCAGAGTTAAAGAGAGAAAGAAGGTCGGTCTGAAGCGCGCCCGCAAGGCACCTCAATACACCAAGCGGTAAGATTATCTGAGCTAAAGAAGGTTGTTATCTTCTAAGAAAGCAATTACCTCTGAGCTTGCAATTGCTTCTCCTATCATAACTTGGGTCATTTGCCTAAAGTACTGTAAAACCTCTGCAACTATTTGCGATTCAACAAACTGTTGTATATTACCCTGCTCGTCAGTAGCTGTGTACACCACTCCTGCCTTGTTTTTTGCTAACACCTCAATTGCAGAGTGAACAAAAGGTGTTATTGGGGCATGTTTGCTAACAACAACACCAATAACTCCCTGATTTTGTGCTATAAACAGAGGACCTCCAGAATTTCCTGGATTGAATGCACCGTTAACTACCAAGTGTTTTACCACTGAGGCAGTTTCTTCATATGGTGGCGAATCATTAAATCCGGAGAGATAGCCTATTGTTAATAATGGCGCAGGCCCATTGTATCCTAAGGGGTATCCCCAAGTTGCTACTTTGGTTCCTACCTGTATGTTACCTTCTTCTTCAATGTAAATACCATCTGTTAGTATCTCTTTAGACTTCAAGGCTACTAGATCTCTATTTTGGTCTGTAACCATACTATCGAAACGTATTTGTTTTCCTTCACACGAAATAGCTATTATGTTGTTTATGCTCGATCCTTCAACAACATGCCAATTAGATATCATATAACCTGTTTGGAGTAGGAATGCTGTGCCCTTCTGTTGAGTTTCACGGCAAACAAGCATATATATCGCTTTAATCATAGACAGCCCTGTGTTGCCAACAGAGTCAAATAACCATTTTGTTGAAATTGGCATATTATCATTAGACATTTTCATCCCCCCTATTTTAGGCAAATTGCTCCCTCTGGCTAGTCTATGCCTTTTATTGCTGAAGGGTCAATTTTATATAAAGAAATTATTTATCTACCTCTCCCCCTTAATCCCCCTCTCCTTCAAAGTAGGGTCGTGCAAAATATTATGTAATCAAGTAAAGTATAGCGCAAGAAGATGTAGGTGTCCACAGTAAGCAACCTGTTGACACAAGAGTCAGAGCGTGTTAACCTAGCTAAAAAGGGATATAGCAAATGTGAGATGGCATGGGTTTGATTGGGATGAAGGGAATCGAGATAAGAATCTGCGTTTGCATGGAGTTACTGACAATGAGGCCGAACAGGTTTTCTATAACAGCCCCAAAGTGTATCGGCAAAGTAACAGGCTATTGGCCTATGGCCGAACATACGCCGGACGATATTTGTTCGTGGTGTTCGTGCTTCGTCAGGGCTTAATAAGAGTGATTAGTGCACGAGAAATGACTGCAAGGGAACGCAGATTATATAGGAGAAAATGAAATGATAGAAATACCAAGATTCAAAAGCGAGGACGAAGAACGCGATTTTTGGGCAACACATGATAGTGTCGGTTTCCTAGAAGGGGCGGAGCAGGTGAGCTTGGAGTATGTAGGGAGAGAGCGTGAGTTTATCTTGGTGCCGTCGGCCGAGTCTGAGTCCCTTCACACAGGTTCCATAAACGTGAGTTTCGAAGAAAGGAAGTGGGAGGATATGTTCAAAGTTGGTGGCTACGGCGCGGTACCGGGAGTAACCCCCGGAATGGAAACAAGTTGATATAGAACTTGGAATGGCATCTTAGTGAGTAGAACGTCGTCCAGATATACATTGAACCAATAGAGCCCTTCCAGCGGGAATGTCATCTTGGTATCCATCACTACATTTGCCCCTCTGTTACCACCTTCCATCTGAACTGTCACTGCAATTGGCTTGTCTTTTATGCCAGAGGGTAGCTCACGCTCAACTTTGAGTTCATGACGTCCTAGTGCTTGTCCTGGTATAAGCATTATGACCAATTTCATTTCGTAAGTCACTGGTGGCATTTCCGCAGGCGCGTCTGGCTTAGACTCTGTGTGTGTTAGTCGGTCGATAACTCTGACCATAGTAACAACGCCATCGACCTCCCGTAATACTCGCTCACAAAAACATGCCATCTTCAAGTAAGGCCCGGTTTCGAATGTCATCGTAAACGCCACCTCTGCACATATTGGGTGCGCAGTCTTTGCTTCTTCATTTCGGCAGTTTTCGTTGTATTGCTAGTCATTAATCGCATTCTAACACATAAACATTAAGGATGTAAACCTTGTAATCGATGAGCTAAGGATCTGTGTCAGGAAGGGAGAACGTGAAGAGATTTTAGAGAGGGGCGAAGCCTCTCTCTAATTACACTCCCCCCTTCCCTTAAGAAATATATTAAGGGAAGGGGGTTAGGGGGATAGGTTTCCCCCATAAACACATAAATACCTGTTGAGTGCTGCAGTGGGACATGTTCCTAAGAACAGCTTATTTTTAACAGCCACAGCAAATATGCTATTATAATGTTGAACTGGAG
>CAZXWQ010000011.1:14319-18370 GCA_964644545.1 uncultured Dehalococcoidales bacterium
AACAGCTTATTTTTAACAGCCACAGCAAATATGCTATTATAATGTTGAACTGGAGAACCTTAAGTGGCTAATGAATCACTCAATATGACCCTGAGGGCTATCGGTATCGTCAGAAATAAATTCAGTGAGCCGTCATCAGAAAGGCTTAATCTGAAAGAAAAAATTGCTAAGATAGAGATTGACCCCGTCCTGACTGAAGCCCTGGACGGTCTGGAGGGGTTTTCTCATATTATAGTTCTCTACTGGATGCATCACGCCGCTTCCGGCAAATTGCCGCTCAAGGTGCATCCCATGGGCAGACAAGATGTCCCTGTGCAGGGTATTTTCGCTGTCCGCACACCTAACAGGCCGAATCGGATAGGCAAGACCACCGTCAGATTAATCGAGCGCCAGGGTAATATATTAAGGGTTCAGGGGCTTGATGCCCTGGATGGCTCACCGGTACTGGATATAAAACCCTATCTCCCCGGATATGATTCGGCAGATAATGCCAGAGTACCCACGTGGATAACCAATCGATAAGTAAAACACTGCAAAGAATCTACCGCCAGCTTATGGACTATTACGGACCACAGCACTGGTGGCCAGCAAAGGAACCATTTGAGGTAATGGTTGGTGCCATACTAACCCAATCAGCCGCCTGGGTAAATGTGGAAAAGGCGATAGCCAATCTCAGGGCAGCCGGGACACTAACACCGGAGGCACTGCGCCAGCTTACCCTGTCTGAAATCGCCCCTCTTATCCGTCCGTGCGGTTACTATAATGCCAAGGCACTCAAGCTTAAGTCCCTGGTTCACTGGCTGGGGGAACGCTATGGTAATAACCTTGACGAGCTGTTTGCCAACGATATTGATACCCTCCGCCAGCAGCTTCTTTCTATCCACGGTATCGGACAGGAGACCGCCGATTCGATAATACTCTATGCTGGCAATAAGCCGATTTTTGTAATTGACGCCTACACCCGCCGTATCGTCAGCCGTATTGGCCTGGCGCCCGACAATAATAGCTACGCTGCCTACCAGCACCTTTTCATGGATAATCTACCGGCTGATGTCGGGTTATACAACGAATACCATGCCCTGCTGGTCTGCCTGGGTAAAGCTGTCTGCCGCAGCCGTCCTCTCTGCCAGCAGTGCTGTCTTGATGAAATCTGCAACTACAGCAAGAATAATTGAGGAGAAGCATATGCTTATTGGATTGCTTTCAGACACTCATATTGCCTGGCCGTCGCAGACCCTTCCGTCGCAGATAAAGGATACGTTCCGGGGTGTTGACCTGATTCTGCATGCGGGTGACATCTGGATTCCCTGGGTTCTCGATGAACTTGAGTCGGTAGCCCCGGTACTGGCGGCATGGGGTGACGACGACATGGAAACGGACATTGGCGATGATAGCCGCATAGCCAAGAGACAGGTTTTATCTATTGAGGGGCTTACTATCTGGGCGATGCACATCAAGCCGCGCTACTCACTCATTAACCCCAAGGAACAACCATACGCCTCCCTGTTCAAGCGGCAGGTCCAGGACCCTGAAGACCCACCGGATGTTGTTGTCTTTGGTCACACGCACTTCGCTGAAATAGAAAATTATAAAGGTACTCTCCTGGTCAACCCTGGCAGCCCAACCCTTCCCAGCTATATACCTAAACTGGGCACAGTAGGTCTTCTAACCGTCAAATCCGGTCACGCAGAGGCACGCCTTGTGCAGCTTGAGTGACCGCTGAGGTGGTTTCTGGTTCACTGCACCTCAATCTTGGTTCTCTTCTTCTCCTTCGTCTTCTCTGCTTTCTCGGCCCGCTCGATTGCCCCATCCAGCAGACTGCGAACGGCCAACAGCATTTCCTTACGCGCGGTCTTAAGATGTTGCCTGGTTGGTTCGGGCACAAAGGGAAATCCCTGCATTCTGAAGCGAAATATCACCTCTCCTTCGGGGCGATGCTCAACTTCAAAAATCCTGTCAGTCATCTTTCCCACCCCCTTTTTGTCGTTGCTGGAAGCGGATTCTCAGCTTACCTTCTTCAAATTTTGCCTCAGTAGCGGTCTGGTTAACCAATGCGTGGGGAAGGACAACATTCCGTTTGAAGTTTCCCACACGAATAACGAGCTCATCACCACCCTGAGTTAGAGATATATCACCTTTCTCAATGAAGGGGAGAGTCATAGTGAGAAAATAGTGGTTGTCTTCTTTATGGAAACTTTGAACCTGTCCCCGGAGGTAGAGTTTGGCAGGGTCATCATTCCCGTAAAGGGCATCAGTCATGGTCTCCAGCATGGGAATTCCGATTACCTCTGCCTCCAGAAGAGGTACGCTAATGATGGGTACAGGAGCAAAACCATCCTCAATCATCTTGTAGTATTGGCTCTGGCTCTCTTTCCAGAAGCTAAAATACCGGTCGCTTACTTCATCGGGGATAAGGCGATTGCAGATGATGAGGTCGGTAAAATAACCGTAGAGGTTAAGACAGCTAAAGGTGCGCTGCGCTTCCCTGATTACCATCTTCTCCGGGTTGACCACCAGGCGGACCGAAGTTTGCTCCTGGTCGGTGAGCAGGGCCCGCATCTGTTCAAGCTCGGAGAAAAGGTTCTCTATTGAGTCAAATACCCTGTCATCAGGCATGGGCATATCTGTTAGCGTCCTGAGTACGGGTCGTGCCAGAATTGCCGCCTTACGTTGAATAGGAAATATCCGATACATCCACCAGTGTAGTATTTCGGGGAAACTAAGTAAACGCAATGTCTCGCCGGTGGGCGCACAATCGACAATGATAAGGTCATATTTACCGCTGCGTGAATAATCGATAATGTATAACAGGTCCGCCAGCTCCTCCATCCCCGGGAAAATAGCCATCTCGTCAGCAGCTATTTCGTCCATACCCCGCCATGCCAGGAGTGCCGAAAACCAGTCCCGAAGAGTGCCCCAGTGAGTATCTATGGACTGTGATACCACCGGCTCCTGCCCCCAGAGATTAGCGGTGATAGGCGTAAGCTCGCTACCAAGGTCAAGCTCAAAACAGTCGGAAAGGCTGTGGGCGCTATCAGTACTGAGAATAATAGTCCTGTAGCCCAACTGTGCGGCGCGCAGGGCAGTGGCGGCAGCCACACTGGTTTTCCCCACTCCACCCTTACCCATATATAGAATAACCCTCACCTTCACTCCCTCCTATCTCCATTATAGCCAGTGCTGGCTTCTCCAGCAACCGCTACCTGTACCAGATAGTCTTTTCGGCCTAAACCTTGACGCCAACCAGCAAAGTTAGTTAAGATAGGCTTTGGCTCCGCTCTTAGAGACTGCTCGGTAATCCGTAGGGAGAGAGTGAGTATATGACCTATTCCACAATTGTCTATGCTAAAAGAGAACATATTGCTGCCATAACCCTCAACCGCCCTGAGGCAGATAATATCATCAACCAGCAGCTTGCCCAGGAGTTGAGGGAAGTATGCCGCGAGATAAACCAGGACGATAGCGTTTATGTAGTCATAATTACCGGGGCCGGAGGCAGGTTTTTTTGCGGTGGTAGTGAAATGGAGAAATCTATTCAGGCCGGTGGTACATCGGCGGTGTTAGAAGACCCGGGAGCGCAGTATGATGTCGCTACAGCGATAGCTGCTACAGACCGGCCGGTTATTGCTGCTATCAATGGTGACGCGCTGGGACAGGGGTTGGAGCTGGCGTTAAGCTGTGATATCCGGATTGCCTCGGATAAGGCACGGTTTGGGTTTCCTCAGATTACCCTGGGTCTCATACCAATGGATGGTGGTACACAGCGGTTACCCCGTATTGTAGGTAGAGGTAAAGCACTGGAGCTAATCTTTACCGGAGAGACCATAAACGCCGAGGAGGCGCTTGAAATAGGGCTGGTCGGTAAAGTGGTAGCCCACAAAAATCTGGCTTCCGAGGTTGAGGCTTCAGCCCAGAGTATAGCCAGCAAGGCACCTATTGCCCTCAGATTTATCAAGGAGGCAGTAAACAAGGGGCTGGACTTGACCCTTGAGCAGGGGCTCCGCCTCGAGGCTGACCTCTATTTCCTGCTCCATACTACTGCCGACAGGAC
>CAZXWQ010000011.1:18470-22039 GCA_964644545.1 uncultured Dehalococcoidales bacterium
GTTACCCTCAACCGCCCTCAGAACCTCAATGCCTATAACATTCAGATGAGGGATGAGCTTTACCAGGTGCTGAGCGCTATCAGGGACGACCCCGAGGTCAGGGTAGCCATACTTAAAGGTGCCGGGGAGAGGGCTTTCTGTGCCGGTGCTGACCTCACCGAGTTCCTCACGGCTCCGTCACCGCTTATTGCCCGGGAGGTTCGCTGGGAGCGTGATGTCTGGGGTCTGTTCCTCAGCATCAGCAAGCCTCTAATTGCTGCCCTCCATGGCTATGTTTTAGGCTCTGGACTGGAGATGGCCCTCTGCTGCGATATCAGGGTGGCCTCAGAAGATGCGCAGTTTGGTGTACCGGAAATGGGGCTGGGCATAATTCCTGCTGCCGGCGGTAGCCAGACCCTGCCCCGGGTGATAGGCAGGGGATACGCTCTGGAAATATTGCTCTCCGGCCGGTGGGTTAAGGCTGAAGAAGCCTACCGACTGAAACTGGTCAACCGTGTAGTACCCCGGGAAGAACTGCTGCCAGCAGTTGAAAAGCTGGCCAATAAGATTAAAGCCCACAGCCCGGTTGCACTGGGCTGTGCCAAGCAGGCTATTACCCGGGGGCTTGACCTGAGCCTGAAGCAGGGGAGGGAACTTGAGTCCAGGCTTGGTGCTCGTTTAGTAAGCCAAGCCTCTACGTTATGAATCGTACTGATGGAACAAAGCAATAAGGAGGTAAAATGAATACCACAGAGTTCCTCAACATAGCAACCGCAATCTGCCCCGACAAGGAGGTCATCGTCTTTGAGGGGAAAAGATTTACCTTTAGCCAGCTAAACGACCGGGTGAACAGGCTGGGCAATGCACTATTAGGCACGGGTATGCAAAGGGGAGACCGGGTAGCCACCCTGCAGGTCAACTGCAACCAGTGTGTAGAAGTCTACTTTGCAGCAGCTAAAATCGGAGCTATACACGTACCCCTTAACTTCAGAGCCAGGGGGAATGAGCTAACCTACATGCTTAATAGCGCGGAAGCTACCACACTTTTTGTGGGTGAGCGATATATTGACTTGGTGAACTCTATCAAGCCTGAGATAAAGTCCGTAAAGCACTTTATATCTATTGATACCCCGCACGAGAGTATGCTGAATTACGAGGATATGCTAACGTCCGCCAGCCCTGATGAGATATTTACCGAGATTGACGATGATGATACCACCATACTGATGTATACCGCTGGCACTACCGGCTTCCCCAAGGGAGTCATGCTGCCGCACAATAGCTTTGCCATCTACGTACTGGAAAATGTTACGCCGGCAGACCCGGTAACAGTGGAGAAGAATATCCTCACCGTTCCTCTCTACCATGTAGCCGGGGTTCAGGCAATGATGGCTGCCATTTACGGAGGCCGGACCATGGTAATGGAGAGGCAGTTCGACCCCGAGGAGTGGATGGGGCTGGTGCAGGCGGAGCAGGTTGGTAGAGCGATGATGGTGCCTACCATGCTCAAGCAGATAGTGGACCATCCTGACTATGGTAAGTATGACCTGAGCAGTATGCAAGTGATAACCTACGGCGCTGCTCCCATGCCCCTTGAGGTCATCAAGAAGGCAATGGATGTCTTCCCGGGGGTTAGCTTTATCAATGCCTTTGGACAGACAGAGACGGCATCAACTATTACCACCCTGAGCCCGGAAGACCATGTCATTACCGGTACCGATGAGGAGAAGGAGAAGAAGCTAAAGAGGCTCTCCTCTATCGGCAGGCCTATGTCCGATGTCGAAATGAAGGTATTTGACGAGGAGAGCAACGAGCTACCAACGGGAGAGGTCGGTGAGATTGTCGCCAGAGGGCCCAGGGTAATGAGCGGATACTGGAAGGAAGAGGAAAAAACAGAAAAGACCATAGACAAAGATGGATGGGTGCACACTGGTGACATGGGCTATGCAGATGAGGATGGTTACTTCTTCCTGGCAGGGAGAGCCACCGACATGATTATACGGGGAGGGGAGAATATTTCGCCTGAAGAGGTGGAGGCAGTGCTGCACTCCTACCCCAAGATTGAGGAGGCGGCGATAATTGGTATCCCTGACGAGGACTGGGGTGAGGTGCCTAAAGCAATATGTGTACTCAAGGAGGGTTGTGAAGACTGCACCCCTGAGGAGATAATGGAGTATTGCCGGGCCAACCTGGCCAGCTACAAAAGGCCCAGGGTAGTAGAGTTTATTGACGAACTGCCCCGAAATCCTATGGGCAAGGTCCTCAAGCGGGTGCTGCGTGAACAGCATGGTGAAGAGCAGGGGAAATAGACCTGAGAACCTTTGACCGGCTAAAACTATGATTCAGTTGGAGGCAACGGATGGATTTTTTATTTACCGAAGACCAGAAAATGCTAAGGACAATGGTGCGGGATTTCGCTGATAAGGAGCTTGAGCCAATTGCCGCCCGCATAGACGAGGAGGCTAGCTTTCCCGCTGAGAGTATTAAGAAGGCAGCCGATATCGGCCTAATGGGCACCGGCTTCCCTGAGGAGTATGGGGGTAGCGGTGGCGGTGCTCTCGAACAGGCGATTATTTTTGAAGAGGTAGCGCGTGTATGTGCTTCTACCAGCGTTATCCTTATTGTCACCAACGAGCTCACCAGCTACCCGATATACACATTTGGTACTGAAGAGCAGAAGCAACAGTTCCTGGTTCCGCTAGCCAGAGGTGAAAAACTGGGTGCTTTTGGTCTAACTGAGGCCAGCGCCGGTAGCGATGTCGCCTCGATGGAGACCACGGCTACCAGGCAGAATGGCGGCTACACCCTTAACGGAAATAAACTCTTCATCACCAATGGGGCTGAGGCGGAAATCCTGGTTGTCTTCGCTACTGTTGACAAGTCCCGGGGCTATCGGGGTGTTACCGCCTTTATCGTTGAGAAGGACACCCCCGGTTTCTCAGTAGGTAAGCACGAGCGCAAGCTGGGTATTCGCGCCTCGTCAACGTCAGAGCTGATATTTGAGAACTGCTTTCTGCCTGAGACAAACCGACTGGGCGATGAAGGTAGGGGTTTTAGAATAGCCCTTGAGACCATCGATACCAGCAGGGTGGGCATTGCCGCTCAGGCAATAGGTATTGCCCAGGGAGCATTTGAGAAAGCCCTGGCGTATGCCCAGGAGCGCCAGCAGTTTGGACAGCCCATTGCCGGCTTTCAGGCAATTCAGTGGATGCTGGCGGATATGGCTACACAGATTGATGCCGCCCGTCTGCTAACCCACCGGGCCGCCTATCTTAAGGATAGTGGTTTGCCGTTTATGAAAGAGTCATCAATGGCCAAGGTTTTCGCTGCCGAAGCGGCAATGTTTGTTACCAGTAAAGCTATCCAGATACATGGCGGCTATGGCTATATCAAGGATTATCCGCTGGAGCGCTATTTCCGCGATGCCAAGATTACTGAAATCTACGAGGGTACCTCTGAGATGCAACGCATGACCATTGCCAGACAGCTTCTCAGAGGAGAGTAAGGAAACTCTCGGATATTGGCAGCAAAGGGCAAACGGGCAAGACTTATAGTAAGGTATACCGGTATTCCACTGAAGACCCTGAAGG
>CAZXWQ010000012.1:0-1276 GCA_964644545.1 uncultured Dehalococcoidales bacterium
TGGTAGGGGCAAACTATGGGGAAAACGCTTCTCAGCGTGTGATTGACTGCGGTAAAGTTTTCCAGCTCTGTCCAGGCTGCAGAACCGGCTTGAACAGATATGATACCGTTAGTGGTAAGCCTCCTCTGCACCAGTTGATAGAACTCTCTGGTGTAGAGCAGGTAGGCCGGTCCTTTTTCAATAGGTTCCGGCAAATCAATAATAATAATGTCAAAAGTGTCTTCGCATTCAGCCAGATACTCTCTGGCATCAGTGTAATATACTTCGGCCCGTTTATCCTGGAAAGAACCGCGGTTATGGTCGGGCAGGAACCTCTTACAGATGGTTATTACCTCTTCATCAATGTCCACCATCACTGCTCTTTTTACTGTGTTATGAGACAACACCTCCCTCAGGGTAGCTCCTTCACCGCCTCCGGCAATGAATACCGACTCGGGGCGGGGATGGGTTACCATTGGTGGCTGAACCAGAGCCTCGTGATAGACAAACTCATCTACCTCACTGGACTGAATCTTATCATCCAGCACCAGGAGCTTACCGTAGCTACCGCTACGAATAATATCGATAGCCTGGAATTTCGTTCGCCCGGTGTACAGCACCTCTTCAATGCTGTGCAGTTGAATCAGATTCTGGCTTATTCTATCCTGGAACCATTTATCAGGGTCGCTATCCATGGCTTCTATCTCGACTAACTCTCCTCAATGTCAAAGGTACCTCTCTGTATCTCTTTTATAGAGTGGTTCCTGGCACCAAGCTTGCTTATCAGTATCTCCGCCGCTTTTTCCGGCTGGACGGAATTACCACAGGTGAAGATATCAGCGGCAGCATAGCCGTATTCCGGCCAGGTATGAATAAACAGGTGGGACTCAGCGATAATTATCACGCCGCTTATCCCCTGGGGGCTGAAGCGATGAAAGGATTCCCCGAGGACGGTAGCCCCAGCCTCATTAGCCGCCGTTAGCATGACACCTTTGAGAGAGTCTATGTCATTTAAAATCTCCTTGTTGCAGTCCTTTAGTTCCATTAGTAACTGTTTTCCTAGTGCATTCAATCACCTGCCCTCCTTAGAAGATTTTTGAATGCCTGGTTCTCTAAGCTAAACCAGGCACAAGCCAGATTGTATAATATTATGGCTCCGGTGGCAATACCTGCAGCATATTTTTACTAGCTGGTTATACCCAGAGCCTTATATACTGTCTGGAAGTCGAAGTGCTGCCCCATGATTTCGGTGAGTCTTGGCACCTTGCTCTGCTGGTTGAATCTGGCCCGGGCCAGA
>CAZXWQ010000012.1:1376-15966 GCA_964644545.1 uncultured Dehalococcoidales bacterium
GATTTCGGTGAGTCTTGGCACCTTGCTCTGCTGGTTGAATCTGGCCCGGGCCAGAATATCATCAATACTGGTCACTATACCGGTAACATCTTCATCGGTAAGGATGATGGGAATTCCTTTATCTTCTGCCTGATTGCGAACCGACGGGATTAGAGGCGTGTTACCGCTGATAACGAGGGCCCGGGTTGAGGTCTCAAGCGCCGCCATTTGCATATCCGGGCGGTCACTCCTGAGTATTGCTACCTTATCTGGTTTGCGGCCGAAGTATAACGGGCCCGGGTCAACGCACAACGCTCCCAGCATAATGTTCTCGGCCAGTTCCGCCGACTTCTCGGTATTATTCAGTATCTCTCCCTGGACATTCTCAGCCAACTCACCTATAGTGAAGCTAAAGAGGGACCTATCCTCAGGTAGTACCCCTAAGAGAGTTATTCCTGCCTGACTGAGCGAATCGGCTGCCTCATCGGAGACACGTTCAGCCTGGCTTGCCGGTACCTTGTTGATTACGACGCCCAGCAGGTTATCCCCGAGGGACTTACCAGCAGCTATTAAGTTATCCCCTGGTAGTTCCTCCGAATAGCCTGTTACAATGATTGCTCTGGCACCCAGTGTCTTTACTATTTCATTAGATGCTGTGCCCTGTTCATCTACGCCCTCAACAATCACCACATCCTTGCCACCAGAGACCTTGTTAAAGGCTTCCTTAACCTTGTTTACCAGGTCGCTCTCATCCACGGAAAACGGGCACAGGGATTCTACAGGCTCTTCGAGGGCGAGAAGTTCTTTCATAAATGCGGCGTCGCTGTCAGTGCCTTCCGCAGGCTTGCTTGCGGCAGCAATCGGTTTAAAAAAGCCCACCTTCTTTCCGTCATTCAGCAGGTGCTTACCCAGTCCAGCACAGACCGCTGTTTTGCCAATGTTCTTTTCCAGAGAGGTTACATACAAAGTGACCACGCTACACCTCCGGCGATACTTGATAGAATGCAATGGAGTTGAATACCAAGTTATTATAATCCTTTATGCGGTGTAGGTAAAGAGAGACTGAAAAAATATTGCAATAATCCTCTGGAGGTGCTAGAATATTTAGTTGAGCCTTTAAGCTAGTCCCGTGAGGCTGGCAAGGGAAACAGAAAGCTAAGTAGTAAGAAAAGGCCTCTTGCCAGCCAGGGCAGGAGGTTATTTTTTATGCCTGAGAAGGTCATAATGACCCCGGAGGATATCAGGCGGACTCTGGCCCGCATTTCTCACGAGATTATCGAGCGGAACAAGGTTACCGGGGCATTGCTGCTGGTTGGCATGCACACTCGTGGCGTACCTCTGGCCCAACGAATATCAGCCAATATCGACGACTTTCTGGGGCTGGTAGTACCGGTTGGTGCTCTGGATATCAGCCTCTACAGGGATGACCTATCCTCGCTGGGTCAGCAACCCACAGTAAAGAGTACCGATGTGCCGGCAGGTATTGAAGGTAAATCCATAGTCCTGGTTGACGATGTCCTGTATACGGGGCGCAGCACCCGTGCTGCTATGGATGCCCTTATTGACCTCGGGCGACCTGAATCAATTCAACTGGCCGTGCTGATAGACCGTGGTCACCGGGAGTTGCCCATCCGCGCCGACTATGTAGGCAGGAACGTGCCCAGTTCCAGGCACGAGGAGATAAAGGTTAGGCTGAAGGAAACCGACGGCATGGATGAGGTAGCCGTAATAAGCGAATTGACGATAGGTATACCCAGGTAAAGACAGGGAAGAAGAACCTGTTCATAAGGAGTTATCATGGCTCTTTCAGGTAGAAATCTGGTAACCATAGATGATTTTTCCAACGGGGAAATGGAAGCCGTGTTTTCCCTGGCTGATGAAATGTCGGGGGCAATGGAGAAGCAGTTTGGCCTGTGCCGTGGCAAGATTATGGCCAGCCTGTTTTTCGAGCCCAGCACCAGGACACGGCTGTCATTCGAGGCGGCAATGCACAGGCTAGGAGGCAGTGTGATAACAGCGTCTGATATCGGCGCCACCTCTCTAGCCAAGGGTGAAAGCATTGCTGACATGGCGAGGATAGTTGGCAGCTATGCCGATATAATTATCATCAGGCATCCCTGGGAAGGGGCAGCCAGGGTAGTTGCCGACTACACCGGTGTCCCGGTAATAAACGCCGGTGACGGAGGACATCAGCATCCAACGCAGACCCTGTGTGACCTTTATACCATCAAGAAGGAGATGAATACCATCAAGGGACTGAAGATTGCTTTGTGGGGAGACCTGAAGTACGGGCGGACGACCCATTCCCTGATTTTTGCCCTGGCCAAGTTCGGAGCTAATATTCTTTTCTGCCCGATACCCGGTCTGGAGGTACCGGAGAATATTATTAAAAAGCTAATCACAGAATATGGAGGCGAGCTGGAGAGGTTTGGGCCTCAAGGCCGGAATGAGAAAGGTAGCCCTTTCCCCCTGGATGCCGTATATATGACGCCGAGCAGTCCACATCAACTGGCAATGATGCCCGCAATCAATATCGAGGTAGAGCTGAAAACGGGGGTGGATGCCCTCTATGTTACCAGACCTCAGAAGGAAAGGTTTGAGACGGAGGAAGAAGGACTGGAACTAAAGAAGAAGTACCCGGTGGTGGACAAGAGACTCCTCAAGGGAAAGGAGTTTAAGAGGGCGCTTGTGCTGCATCCTTTACCGCGTGTTGATGAGCTAGCCTATGAAATCGATGCCGACCCTAGGGGTATATACTTCAAGCAGGCGGCACGAGGAGTACCGATTCGAATGGCGCTGGTTGCGCTCTTACTGGGAGTCAGGGAGGTTCCTATCCGGGAAGAGGAAGAATTCTTAATCCAGAAGGTGGAATATCCTGTATACCGGCGGGATTTTGGAGTGAGGTGCCCCAATGCGAGGTGTGTATCAATACAGAAGACCGAAACGAAGTATCTTAAGCCCGAATTCAAGATAGTAAACCGTGAGCCTTTAACATTGAGGTGTGTCTACTGCGAGCATGGGTTCGAGCCTAAATATATTGCCAGTTCCGACTGGCATGAAGGGAGACTGGAAAGCAAGAAGTACCATGGAGCAGACAGTCACTGGGCGAGAAAGATTAAGCTGGAGAACCTGCTTCTTTTCGACTCGGCGGCTGAAGCTGAGGCTCACGGTTTCAAGCCCAGCCACTATGTCAGGATGGAGAGTGGAAGAGGTAACAGGGGCAAGATGAGTCAGGAATGATGAAGCCTTTACTTATCCGGGGCGGTCACCTGATTGACCCCGGGGAGGATGTAGATGAGACTGGCAGTTTGCTTATCACCGAAGGTAAGATTTCATGGCTGGGCAGGGGAGATGTAACCCCACCCCAGCCTGACTATGACGTTCTCCCTGCCGGAGGGCTGGTCGTCTGCCCCGGATTTATTGATGTCCACTGCCACCTTAGGGAGCCCGGCTTTGAGCAAAAGGAAACCATCGCTACGGGGACACGGGCGGCTGCCAGAGGCGGCTTCACCACTATATGCTGTATGCCCAATACCAATCCGTCACTGGATAACCAGGCGGTTGTTGAATATATAAAATCGAAAGCAGTCACCGATGGCGTGGTTCGGGTACTGCCCATAGGCTGTGTCTCTAAAGGCAGGAAGGGGAGGGAGCTGGCTGATATGGGTGCGCTGGCTTCAGCCGGGGTGATTGGCTTCAGTGATGACGGCGACCCGGTGGGGGATGAGCGCCTTATGCGGCAGGCGCTGGAAAGCAGTCGTGCCCTGGGCTTACCCGTTATTGACCACTGTGAGGATAAGGCTCTCACTGAAGGCGGCGTTATGAATGCTGGCCAGGTGTCAGCAAGGCTGGGGCTGGGTGGTATACCGGTTGTTGCTGAGGATAAGATGGTCGCTCGCGACCTGGCGCTGGCGGAACTGACCGGGGGTTGGGTGCATATTGCCCACGTTACCACTGAAGGGGCGGTTGAACTTATTCGCCGTGCCAAAGAAAAAGGCATTCTGGTTACTGCCGAGGTAACGCCACACCACCTGACCCTCACTGAAGAGACGGTAGTGCGTTGCGGTACCGGTGCCAAGGTAAATCCGCCCCTGAGAACCGGTAAGGATATCCAGGCCTTAATTCAGGGACTCAAGGATAATGTAATTGACGTTATCGCTACCGACCATGCGCCCCACACAGAGGCTGAAAAGATGGGTGGGTTTGATACTGCCCCCTTCGGAATCAGCGGCTTCGAGACCGCCCTGGGCAGTCTGATGAGCCTGGTGCACGCCGGAGACCTGACTCTGGCCACTCTCATCGGCAAGCTCACCGGCGAACCGGCCAGGATTATTGGCGACAGGTACGGTAAGCTGGGTACACTGGCTATCGGGACACCGGCTGACATAACCATATTTGACCCCAAAAAGGAATGGGTGGTTGACCCTGAGACCTTTGCCTCAAAGGGGAAGAATACCCCCCTTGCCGGCTCAGTGCTGAAAGGCAGGGTAATGGCAACCATATCCCAGGGGAAGCTGGTATATAAGGACGATTCAGTAATAGTTCAAGTGAAGTGAAGAATAGTAGGGGAGTTTAAGAGGGAAGGAACTCCTCTTGGAGCGCAACAGTCATTGCGAGGAGTCCTTCCCAGAAGGACGACGGAGCAAGCTCAAAGATTGGCAGGAGATTGCTTTGCCCTTCAGGAGAAGGGCTCGCAATGACATGGTGGTTAGAGGGAGAGGGGGAATTAGGGGGTGAGGTAGAAATAGAGATGGTGAGGGAGGAGAAATGAGTTCAACTTTAGAAAATTATAAATACATAAATAAGTTCTTTCCGGTCGATTTTATTGTGTCTTTAGTAGAGGATAATTTCTTATATCGGCTTCTAGTTGATGAAGCTCCTAGGGCAGACGTATGGCGGCAAGATATAGATGACTGTTTAGAATTGGCTTACAGATATAATTTGGTTGATGCGGATTTAGAAGCTAGACTAATGAAAGGTGATAGGGAATCTTGGCAAGCAACCATCAATGAGCTAGTAGTTGCTAAACTTATGGAAAAAATTTTTAAAATAGGTTGCTTACGTTGGCATCCTCAAGGTCGAAAGAAGAAGGTGGGGGAATTTGAACTAGTTCTAAACGAAAAAGATATAATAATATTTGTTGAAATTAAGACTGTTTTCCCAAGGGAAATGGAAAAGCTAGAACAACGTATAATTGAGAAATTGTCTCACTATGCAGAGCAAGTTCATATTCCTTCTTTCTTAAATGTTCATATACAGATGCCAGGAATATCTGAGTCTTTTAGCGGCAAGAAGTTCAAAAACTACCTCACTCAAGAAATTTCTCAACTTAATTCTGATGACTCAGGACAGAATAGCTTTAAATTGCCAGATTATAAAGATAATAGCACTGGTCTGCACCTTAAAATAGAGACACTTCAAATCGCAATTAGAAGAGAAGATACAAATTGTCATATTGGGATAATTGGAGGAGAAGCAAGGACATTAGAAAATGAAGAATATATAAAGCATTCTCTCCGTAAGGCTTATGAGCAATTACCAAGCGGGGGGCAACCTTGTTTAGTAGTAATATGTCCATCCACAGCATTTCCGATAGATGAAGATGATATGTTGATTGCTCTTCTGGGACATCTTGCCGTTCGTTTCTATCGTCGCAATGGCGAGCCAATTACAAAGCCAGCAACTATTCGTATGCCAGACGGATTTTTTCAACCTCGTCGTTATCGGAAAATAAGTGCCGTCGGATTATATAAAGGTCGAAACATAGATAAACCTCTTGAGATTTATCATAACCCTTTTGGAGCAAATCCAATCCCCGATTCATCTTTTATAAACATAAAAGCAGGCGTACGTCAATTAGCAAAAGTAAGTAATACAGAAATGACGTGGTTAGATTAAAGGAGCATCATCTTGACCACCAACCCCCCCCCCAAAAAAAATCTTAATCATCTATCTAATTACAGTAAAAAGGAGCCGGCGTGAAGCAGGTTAGAGCAACCATCATCTCAAGTACTGAAATTATGGCAGGGGTCTATCTTGTCTGGGTGGAGTCCCCGCAGATGGACTCTCAGGCACAGCCGGGGCAGTTTGTCATGGTGCGTTGCGGGGAAGAGACTTTGCTGCGCCGCCCGCTGAGTATCCACCAGCAGGACGGTGACAGGATTGCACTCCTCTTCAACGTGGTCGGTAAAGGGACACGCTGGCTATCCCAGCGCCGGACTGGTGAAAATATAGACCTGCTCGGTCCGCTGGGGAACGGTTTTTCCATTCAATCTGGTTCCAGAAACCTGTTACTGGTGGCTGGCGGTATCGGTATCGCTCCGCTTTGCTTCCTGGCCCAGGAAGCTGTAAGCCGGGGCTACACGGTAACATTACTCCTGGGAGCCTCGTCTGCCTCCCGGCTTTACCCTGCTTACTTCCTTCCCGCTGAAGTAGAGCTTGTTACTGCCACCGAAGACGGGACATCTGGAGAAAGAGGTATGGCAACCGACCTCTTACCGAATTTTACCGGTAAGGCAGACCAGGTATTTGCCTGCGGCCCACTGGAAATGTATCAAGATATGGCTAATAAGTACCCTCAACTAAAAGGCAAACAGGTTCAGATTTCCCTTGAGGTAAGAATGGGGTGCGGGCGTGGTATCTGCTACGGGTGCACAGTGAAGACCAGGAGGGGGCTGAAGCAGGTATGTACTGACGGACCGGTATTTTACCTGGATGATATTCTCTGGGAGGAATTATCTTTGTAGGAACAGGAGGTATTAAACATGGTAACAACCAGGAAAATAAGCACTAAAACAAAGGGAGAGTGCGATATTGTTGACATTACCTCTCAGGTAGAAAGGCAGGTGGCTGAGACAGGTATCAATAGCGGGACAGTCACCATCTTTGTTGCCGGTTCGACTGCCGGGGTATCGACTATTGAATTTGAATCGGGACTAATCTCTGACTTCCGGGACATGTGGGAGCGGGATGTACCGAAGAGCATCCCCTATGCCCACGACCGCCGCTGGGGTGATGGCAACGGGTATTCACACGTACGCGCCTCTCTCCTGGGGCCATCCCTGGTAGTCCCGTTCACTGACAGGAAGCTGACGCTGGGCACCTGGCAGCAGATAGTCCTGGTAGACTTCGATAACAGGCCCAGGTCAAGGCAGATTGTGCTACAGGTAATGGGGGAGTAGGCTACCTTGACTACTGGCTGGGACACGGCTTATAATAGGTACGAAATGTATTGAGTGGCAATCTTCTCAGAAAGGTGACATAAGATGGCGAATGAGATAGGGAAGAGGTATCGCTGTACCAAGTGCGGCAGTGAGTTTATTGTTACCAAGGCAGGCAACGGACAGATTCACTGCTGTGGACAGCCCATGGAGTTAAAGAAGTAAGGCAAGGTAATTAAAGGAGGCAGTCGTACTGTGACAAGTCAACTGGGTAAGAGGTACAAGTGCCCGACCTGTGGCACTGAAATACTATGCATTAAAGCTGGTGAGGGCCCTGTTATGTGCTGTGACAATGAAGTGCAACTTCAGGAACCCAAACCAATTCCGTCCTCGGATTAAAGGTAACAAATACTACGAGCTAAAGCTAATCTGTTAATAGCGCCTTGGACAGCCATTCCTCTGGATTCTGGTTCCAGGTAAGGAATACGGACTATCAGCACCACATTTAAAAACCCTCTTCGTTATTGTAACTTCTATAAATGAGGAGGGGAATCAATTCAAGGAACAGCTATTTATTCTGTATTAGGCTACTTATTCTGAATTAGAGAGAAGAACTCAGCCCTGCTGGCTGCCTTGCGACGAAAGGCGCCCCTGAGAGCCGATGTAATAATATTGCTTCCTGGTTTTTTAACACCGCGCATAACCATGCACATGTGCTCAGCCTGAACAACCACGGCTACTCCTTGAGGCTGAACTCCATCAACAATTGCATCAGCGATTTGAGTGGTCATTCTCTCCTGAATTTGGGGCCTTCTGGCGATAACCTCCACTACTCTGGCCATTTTGCTAATCCCAACAACGCGACCAGTGGCATCGGGGACATAGCCAATATGGACCACACCATAAAATGGTAGAAGGTGGTGTTCACACATAGAGTAGAACGGGATGTCTTTTACGATTACCATTTCCCGGTGCCCCAGCTCATAGCCCACAGTCAGTTCTGCGGCGGGGTCCATATCAAGTCCGGCAAAGAGCTCGGTGTACATCTCGGCCACGCGCCTCGGGGTTTCCGATAGCCCTTCCCTTTCCGGGTCTTCGCCAATAGCCTTAATGATGGTAGTTACCGCTTTTTTGATATCGGCCTCATTAACCACTGTGGTCCTCCTTTGAATCTGTGTGAACTCAGGACTTATTATACACTATTGATGGTTTTTATTGATACGAAGCATACTGTGCCTCCTCAACTTTAGAGCGCAATAAAAGCAAACTGAGAGAGATGGCCAGTACGCAGAGTACTATACAAATCAGGAAGGCTGAATTGTAACTCCCGGTTACATCGAAGATGTAGCCTGCTAAAGGTGCTCCTACAGCCCCGCCGAGTGTACCGAAGAAGAAGACGCTCCCGAGTATTATTCCGAGAGACTTCAGACCAAAGAATTCTGCTGGTATGAGGTTTTGTAATGGAACTACACCCCCGTAGGCAATACCAAACGGCAGAGCAAATAGATAGAACATCCAGGCTTCTCTTGAGAAGAGAAGCCATATTACAGCCAATGTTACCGTGGCGAGGCAGGCAATTAGTGCCCTTCTAGCGCCTACCCGGTCAGATATGAATCCTATAGAAAGACGCCCGATGATGCTGATTCCGGCAATGATAGATAGTATGCTGGCGGCTATTGTTGCTGAAATCCCAATATCAACAGCATGGGGAGCAATATGAACAATTATTACCTGTAAAGTAAAAAAGAAGCAGGCCAGTATCAGGCCAAAAATCCAGAAACGCCCGGTTCTAATTGCCCGGGTAAAAGAGAGCCCTTCGGCAGCCGAAGCGACGGGTCGCTCATCTTCTACAGTCTCTTTTTCTCCATATGGCTTGAGTCCTGTGCGCTGGGGGCTATGTTTCATAAATTGTGCCAGGGGAGTAACGATTATAAGCACCATTATACCCAGAATAATGTAGGCTTGACGCCAACCATAGGAAGAGATGAGCCATTGAGCTAACAGCGGCGCAATTATTCCACCCAGGCCGAAGCCAGCGACAGTAATCCCCATGGCTATTCCCCTCCTCCTGGTAAACCACCTGGGTATGGTAGATGTAATAGGGATAAAGGCACAACTGCCGGCAGTTGACATAAGAAGTCCCCAGATTAAATACACGTGCCATAATGAGTTAATCTGCGATAACAATACGAATGCTATTCCTGTTAATAGACCATTAGCTGTAACCAGGAGACGCGGGCCGTATTTATCACTTAACCTTCCGGCGAGAATTGAGAGGAGTCCGGATACCAGCATGGTCATAGAGAGGGAGGCGGACAGGGCTCCCCTTTCCCAATTAAACTCCGTCGTTATCGGCCTCAGGAATATGCCGAAGCTATAAAATAGAAGTGCGTGTGTGCCCAGAATGCAGGCACTGCTGAGAACCATGACCCAGCTATAGTGCAGGTGCTTCAATTTTACCAGCCTCGGTTCTCAAAGATATTACCTGTCCCACGGGTGGTTTGATTCCATAGTAAAGGAGATTAATGGCAGGACTGATGGACACGTTGGCGGTGGGCCTGTCTTCAAGGTGCTTCATCGAATTTCTTTTCTCTATTTCAGGCAGATGTCACCGCCAGCCCAGAGCTTCCTCTACGGCTTCCAGCCTGGCGGGCAACTTGGTGAAAGATTGCTCACCTTTAAGGGCGACGTCAACATCCTTCAGCCCGGTGCCAGTTACCACACAAGCCACCCGCTTTTTAGAGAAGTCCATCCCCTGAGTGGAGAGCTTGATAAGTCCTGCCAGGGAGGCTGCTGAGGCTGGCTCGCCAAAGATACCGCCTTTCGTGGCCTGAAGGTGGTAAGCTGCCATAATCTGTTCGTCACTGACTATGTCAATAATGCCGCCGGACTCATCGCGAGCAGCAGTGGCCCTCTGCCAGCTGGCTGGATTACCAATTCGTATTGCTGAGGCAATTGTCTCCGGCTTCTCAACAGCATGGCCTCGAACAATTGGGGCGGCACCCTCAGCTTGAAAGCCCATCATCTTCGGTCTTTTCTTTGCCCTGCCTGCCTCATGATATTCCACAAAGCCTTTCCAGTAAGCGGTAATATTACCGGCATTACCTACCGGGATGAAGAGATAATCGGGCGCCTCGCCCAGGGCGTCTATGATTTCGAAAGAAGCTGTTTTTTGCCCCTCTATACGGTGAGGATTGAGCGAGTTCACCAGAGTAACGGGATGTTTTTCGGTGAGGTCTCGAACTATGCTCAGGGCTTCATCGAAATTTTCGTCTATTGCCAGTATTCTGGCGCCGTAGACAATAGCCTGTGCCAGCTTACCGAGGGCAATCTTACCTTCAGGGACAATAATGATGGCGGTCAGCCCACAGCAAGCGGCGTAGGCGGCAGCGGAAGCGCTGGTATTGCCGGTTGAGGCGCACATTATAGCCTGGCTACTGGCTTCCACCGCTTTAGCTACAGCAACTACCATGCCCCTATCTTTGAAGGAGCCGGTGGGGTTACACCCCTCCAGCTTAAAGTATAGCTCGGCACAGCCAATTTCCTTCTCAAGTTCATTACATCTGACCAGAGGGGTATCTCCCTCTCCCAGGGAAAGGAGGGGGGTTTCAGGGGTAACTGGCAGGAAGTCTCTATACCTAGCTAAAACTCCAGGTTTCATTGTCCTCTCCTATGGTCCGGTTATTTATTAAAGGGAGTTTGAAGTGGCAAGGGCTATCCGGGTCAAACTCAAGGCATCTACTATTATACTTGAAATAAAAGATTTCTGTAGTGTTTGGCGTTCTATTATTTATAATGCAAAAGCGCTATCTTTTCAAGCGTAATGTTGACGTTTTAACGAGAAGTTGCTATTATGCAGAGCGGGTGTCTGATTTAAAAAACAGAAAAGCGATTTTCTGTGCGTTTTGGTAACGCTGGGCACCAATATTATAACTAAGGAGGAACAGGCATGGAGTTTACCTTCACTGAAGAGCAGGAGAAGCTGAGAAAAGAAGTGCACGATTTCTTTGTCAGCGAGTTGCCTTCTGATTACACACCGGCTACTACGGGACGAAGGTCACCGACTCAAGGGCAGACCGATTTCTGGATGGAGTTGCAGAAGAAAGCCGGAGCCAAAGGCTATCTGGCTCCCGGCTGGTCCAAGGAGAGTGGCGGTCTAGGTCTGAGTGACATGGAGCAGGGGGTGGTAATGGAGGAGACTAGTTACTGGGGAGTACTGTGGCCCAATTCCCTTGGGCTACGGGTATGCGGGCCGCCACTGCATGTCTTTGGTACTGAGGAGCAGAAGAGAAAGTTCCTGCCACCAATTGCCAGTGGAGAGGTAATCTGGTATGAGGCTTTCACCGAACCCGATGCTGGCTCCGATGAAGCTAACGTGTCACTAAAGGTTGTAGAGGATGGCGACGACTATGTCCTAAACGGTCAGAAGCATTTTATGACTGCCCCGGGTCCGGCGGACTTCCTATATACCCTGGCCAGGACTGAGGATAGTATACCCAAGCACCGGGGGCTAAGCCTCTTTCTGGTTCCGGCACATGCCCCTGGCATAAGCTACCGGCCACTGCCAACCATGGGTAATTTCACCGTCGAGATATTCTTCGATGATGTAAGGGTACCCAAGGATGCCCTTCTGGGGGAGCTGAACCGGGGCTTCTATCATGCCATGGTAACGTTTGAGTTTGAGAGGACCAATACTGGCAGTGCTGCCAGTGCCAAGCGGAGCCTGGAGGAGCTTGTTCAGTTCTGTAAAAAGGAGAGGCGGAACGGGAAGCCTCTGATAGAGGACCCCAAGATTCGTGACCTTCTTGCTGACCGGGTTATTGACCAGGAGAGAAACTGGCTGGGTGGCTGGTTTGATTCGTGGCATTTCAGCCAGCGGGAAAAGCTGGGTTCGCCACCTCCCAGTACACCGGCTATGCAGAGTAGAAGGTATGCTGACGCCCGAGCCAAGGCACTAACGGATAGCCTGGGGCTCTACGGTCAGCTTCGGCGTAACTCAAAATATGCCAAGTTTGATGGTCAGGCGGAGCGGACCTGGCGGGTGACACGCAGTACCCACCCTGCCGGAACCTTTGAGATACAGAAGATTGTTCTTGCCGGGAGGGGACTCGGCCTGCCCCGGGTGCCGGCCAAGTTCAACACGCAGATTGCCGAAGCTCTGGAAGAACGGAGGTAGTTGACCTGATAGGTTCAGAGCGAATCAACTTAAAGGAGTGAGATAATGGATTTTTCTTTCAGCGAAGAACAGGAAATGCTCAGGACATCGGCTCGCGATTTTCTGGAGAAGGAGTGCACCGAGAGCTTCGTCAGGGAGATAGAAGATGGTGAAAAGGGCTATTCGCCGGAGCTGTGGCGGCAGATAGCTGACCTGGGATGGCTGGGCCTCATCTATCCCGAAGAATACGGCGGCGCTGGTATGAATTTTATGGACCTGGCTGTCCTCTATGAGGAGATTGGGAGGGCAATATTCCCCAGTCCTCACCTTTCTACCGTGGTTCTCTGTGGCAACACGATACTGAATGCTGGTAGTAGAGAGCAGAAGGCAGACCTGCTGCCCAAAATAGTCTCCGGAGATTTGATTCTTGCCATGGCATTAACCGAGCCTGATTCGAGCTGGGAAGGCAAAGCATGGGACCCCGAGGGGGTAACTGTCAAGGCTACCCCTGATGGGGATGATTATATCATTGATGGTGTCAAATTGTTCGTTCATGATGCCCATATTGCGGATTACCTGCTCTGTGTCTGCCGGACCAAGCAGGGGAGCAGTGCCGAGGATGGGATTACGCTGTTCCTGGTGGATGCCAAGGACCCGGCAATAAGCTATACCCTGCTGGACACAACTGCCCACGACAAACAGAGTGAGGTGGTCTTCAATAAGGTAAGGGTTCCCAAGAAGAACATAGTGGGCGACCTTGATGGTGGCTGGGCCCCTCTGGACAGGAGCATGCAGGTAGGTGCCGTGATGCTCTGTGCTGCTATGCTTGGCGCTGGACAGAAACTGTCGGAAATAACAGTGGACTATGCCAGGACGAGAATCCAGTTTGATATGCCTATCGGCATTAACCAGTATGTCCAGGAGTTCTGCTGTTACCAGTATGCTGACGTAGAAGGTATTCGGTGGGCTACTTACTTAGCTGCCTGGAAGCTCAGTCAGGGTATGCCATGCGATATAGAGGTAGCCACTGCTAAAGCCTGGGCAAGTGATGCTCACGAGAGGGTCTGCTGGTTTGCGCACCAGGTCTTTGCCGGCGTTGGATACACGGTGCTTGATGGCGTGGTGCCTCTATACTCGAGGCGGGGGAAGACAATGCAACTGTACCTGGGCGATACCGCCTTTCACAAGGAAAAGATAGTCCAGCAAATGGAGCAGTGGTCTGCTCCTGAAAAACCCAAAGGAAAGCCTCTCGGCCTCTGGGAGGGCGACCCGGAACTGATCATACCTGACTGGTATGAAGAGTTCGCCAGGGGTTGATGAACAGGGCGCAGGAGCCTTGAGATTTGCGGAACGGCACCCCACTCTCGAAGGGGTGCCGTTCTTTGTTTTGTGGTGTTTTTGGGAGGAGCGTAACGGAGTTTGGATTTACTGAGGCACTGGTTGTTATCCCTCTATACACGAGGATGGGTAATCTTTGCCAGTACTATCGGCAAAACAGGTAGGGTGCAGAGGTTAGATGCCGCCAGGCTTGACCAGTGGTATTCTGGCAGCACATAACGGACAGTCCTCTGGCGTGTAAGTCTGGACCACGGTGCGGTGACAGCTAAACAGGGGCACTCCGAAGTCTAGAGTTTGCTCGGAGCGGTCAACCAGAGTGCCTATGCCTGTGACCACGCCACCTTGTTTGGCTACTGCTGCCGTAACTTCCCGTATAGAGCCGCCCGTAGTCAGGATATCATCAACAACAAGGACACGCTCGCCGGGTTCAATGCTGGAGCCCCGCCGGAAAGTCCTTTCTCCCGTTGGCTCCTTCTCGGCATAGACGGCTCGTGTTCCTAACTGCCTGGCTACCTCAAAAGCCAGGATAATACCACCGGTGGTTGGGCCGGCTACCAGTTGGACTCCCTGCTCGCGGAAGTGCTCAGCAATCATGCGGCAGAGCTGTTCAGTATAAGCGGGAAATTGCAGAACTCGGAACTTCTCCCAGTAAACGGGAGAATGTAGACCGGAGGTAAGCAGGAAGTGTCCTTTGAGTATAGCCCCTGCTTTCTCGAAGATTTCCTCTACGTTATTCATGAACCTCACCGCCTTTAAGCATCCAGAAAAATCTTCGATTTTCCCGGGAACCCGCTTTATCTTCGTCTCCTTTAAGGAGAGAGGGAAGTACCGGTTTTGAAGGGGTGAAGCCCCTTCAATCTACCCCTAATAATAGAGAGTTATTCATTCTTGGCGCTGGCTATCTGTTCCTGAAAAGGGTAGTTAGCTGCCAGTCCCCATTGACTTGGCGGCCAGATGG
>CAZXWQ010000012.1:16066-18627 GCA_964644545.1 uncultured Dehalococcoidales bacterium
TGTTCCTGAAAAGGGTAGTTAGCTGCCAGTCCCCATTGACTTGGCGGCCAGATGGACAACCAGGCTTTGCCAACTATACTCTCGCGTGCTGCTGTCCACCCGTTACGAGAATCGTTGGTGTTATTCCGATTGTCACCCAGAACAAAATATTCGTTTTCGGGAATTTCGTGCCCGTAAAAAGGTTGTTTGGATGCCTCTTTGGTGTAAGGCTCTTCCAGTATCAATACACTGCCATCTGCTTTGGAGATATAGACTGCCCCGTTTTCTATCTTTACCGACTCACCAGGCAAGCCAATGATGCGCTTGATGTAGTTATCCCGCAACCTGTTGCTTGGGTGAAATACGATAACGTCGCCTCTTTCCGGTTCGTGAATTCGGTAGACAAGTTTATTCACCAGCAATCGCTGTTCATCCCAGAAATTAGGCTCCATGCTGGGACCATAGACAACGAAGGTCTGGATTGTACTTCGCAGACCCACGAAGATTACCAGCACTATTGCCAGCAGCGTTACAAATTCGCGGATAGAACGTTTCATTGCTGAGCGGCTCTCTTTCCAGGCTTAATCACAATTATATCCTATTCCCCTTGATTCTGCCAGTCAGGCTGGCAGCGGCTCACCGGGCAACGTTGCACTTGCTCCGCGGGAGGTGCTAGAATGACGGCACGATGGACTATATGGAGCAGGCAATTTCTCTGGCCAAACTGGCTTTGGGGCAGGTTAGCCCTAACCCGGCAGTGGGGGCAATAATCATCAAGAATAGCACAGTGATAGGACAGGGCTATACACAGCCACCAGGCTCATGGCATGCCGAGGTAATAGCCCTGAAGCAGGCAGGTGAGAAAGCCCGGGGTGGTGTAATGTATGTTACCCTGGAGCCATGCTGTCACTATGGGCGAACACCACCGTGTACTCAGGCTATCATTGCTGCCGGTATCACTGAAGTTCATCTGGCTATGCTCGACCCGAACCCGCTGGTTTCAGGAAAAGGGAGGGAGGAGCTGGAGAGGGAAGGCATCAGGGTATATGTGGGCGAGCATGAGGAGGAAGCCAGGGAGATTAACGAAGCCTACACCAGGTTCATTACTACGGGAATGCCCTTTGTTACCGTCAAATTTGCTATGAGCCTGGACGGTAAGATTGCAACCAGGAGAGGTGATTCAAAGTGGATTAGCGGTAGCGAGGCAAGGCGGTATGTCCATTATATGCGGTATACCACTGATGCCATTATGGTGGGAGCGAATACCCTTCTGATTGATGACCCCCAGCTTACTTCGAGGTGTGGCAATAAAGGGGGCAGAACAAGGAAACAACCGCTCCGGGTCATTGTTGATAGTAAAGGGAATACTCCAGTTACAGCCCAGGTGTTCAGTCAGCCAGGCAAAACACTCCTGGCGCTGGCTAAACATCTTACACCCGAAGAGCAAAAAGCCTATGCCCAGGTTGGGGCTGAATTAGTGGAGGTGCCTTCAGAAGAAGGAAGGGTAGATTTGGAGAGGTTGCTGAAAATACTGGGCGAGCGGCAAATTACCAGCGTTCTGGTAGAGGGTGGAGGGGTTCTTCTCGGTTCTTTGTTCGACCGCGGGCTGGTGGATAAGGTTATTGCCTTTATTGCTCCTATCATTATTGGCGGCGAGGGAGCCAGGACGGCGGTTGGTGGCAAAGGTGTTGATAAAGTGATAGACTGTATTAAGGTGGAACGTGTGACCAGCAGATACTACGACCAGGACTTGATGTTCAGTGGTTATATTGGAGAATAAGGGTGTTTACCGGGATTGTAGAAGAGCTGGCTAGAGTTGACTCACTTGAACCGGGCAGGCTGGTTATCGCCGCCAGGGATGTTCTTCAGGGAATGGAGGTCGGTGGTAGTATTGCGGTCAACGGAGCATGCCTCACCGCAATCGGTATTAATGCGGGTTCATTTACTGTCGATGTTATGCCGGAGACACTGAAAAGGACTAACCTTGGGCTATTGAGAGCTGGCGATAGGGTCAACCTGGAACGACCCCTGGCTCTGGGAGGACGACTGGGGGGACATTTGGTCCAGGGTCATGTAGATGCTACGGGAAGGGTAGCCTCTGTCATGTGGGAGGGGGAGGCAACGCTGGTTGGATTTAAAGCCCCTCCTGAAGTAATGCGCTACATGGTGGACAAGGGTTTTATTGCTATTGATGGCGTTAGCCTGACTGTTGTAACCAGAGATAACACTTTCTTTGAGGTTTCTGTTGTTGATTACACCCGGCAACACACCACGCTTGGTAGCCGGCGGGTAGGCGACGTGGTTAACCTGGAGATAGATATTATTGCTAAATACGTAGAGAGGCTCGGTCAGGCGCGTACTCCAGGTATCACCACCGATTTTTTACAGGAGCATGGTTTCTTAGTTAGCTAATTTATCATACTATTTTTCAATATGGGGGTAGGTATGGGATTGTCAACCATTCCAGAAGCGATAGAGGAAATAAAGGCAGGCAAGTTCGTTATCATAGTTGATGATGAGGATAGAGAGAACGAAGGCGACCTGATTATGCCTGCCGAGAAGGTCACTGCCGAAGCTATTAA
>CAZXWQ010000012.1:18727-20270 GCA_964644545.1 uncultured Dehalococcoidales bacterium
GGCACAATGGCACGACTGCCTCAGCTGGAGGTTATGGCGAAGAAATTCGGGATAAAAATTGTAGGTATCGCTGACCTTATTTCCTACCGTCGCCGGAACGAGAAACTTGTGCACCGGGTAGCCGAGACTGTACTACCAACAAAGTACGGCGAGTTTACTGCTATTGCCTACCAGAGTGATATAGACCCTGACGAACACCTGGCTCTGGTAATGGGAGATATATCCACTGAAGAACCGGTCCTGGTCCGGGTTCATAGCGAGTGTCTTACCGGAGATGTATTTGGTAGTCTTCGCTGTGACTGCGGTGAGCAGGTTGCTCTGGCCATGCAGAATATCGCTGAAGAAGGGCGAGGCGTTTTCCTATATATGAGGCAGGAAGGTCGGGGCATCGGCTTCCATAACAAGATTCGTGCTTATGCCCTGCAGGACAAAGGGCTGGATACTGTGGAGGCTAATCTTTCTTTAGGATTTGCCCCAGACTTACGTGACTACGGTATTGGCGCCCAGATACTGGTTGACCTGGGCTTGCACGAAATTCGCTTTCTCACCAACAATCCCAAAAAGATTATAGGTTTTGAAGGTTACAGCCTGAAGGTTGTAGAACAGGTGCCCATTATCATCCCTCCTAACCCGTATAACCTTCATTACCTGCAGACAAAGCAGGAAAAAATGGGGCATCTTCTGGAGATACCGCAAGATACACACAACATTATTGAGTAATAAAGGAGCTTATTCGGAGTAATCTGCCCCCGCCAAGCCCGGGGAGGGGGATAGCGTGGTAGGGTCAATCAATCTTGTAATAAGGAGGAAATTGTGAGCAAGGTCTTTCAGGGTATGTTACTGGGGGAAGGGCTTAAGTTTAGCGTGGTTGTCTCGCGCTTTAATGAGTTTGTTACCAGGAAACTGCTTGATGGCGCACAGGATGGTCTGCTACGACACGGTGTTAAAGAAGGGGACATAGATGTTGCCTGGGTACCAGGTTCATTTGAGATTCCGTTAATCACCAGTAAACTCGCCCGGACGAATAAGTATGATGCTATTATCTGTCTTGGGGCGGTAATACGTGGTGAAACGCCACACTATGAATATATTGCCACTGAGGTTACCAAGGGTATCGCTAAGATAGGTCTGGAGACAGGACTACCGATAACCTATGGCATAATCACCGCTGATTCTCTGGAGCAGGCCATTGAGCGGGCCGGCACTAAAGCCGGAAACAAGGGCTTTGATGCCGCAGTCGATGCCATCGAGATGGCCAACCTGCTGAAGAGCGTAAGCTAGCTGTCAGGGTGTGGCTCTACTCGGTAACTTTGTAGATGGTATCTCCTCTCCTTACCCGGTCGCTGACCTTTATTCCCACCGAATCGCCGGCTTTAACCTCTTGAACATCTACGTTGTTAATCTGCATTGAATCAACCGTCAGTTCAATATCAGTGGTGTGACCTTTAATGTGGATTCTATCACCCACCTTGAGACGTGCTGTCATCTCAATGCCGGCAACCACGGGTCTGGCAAAGAAGTCGCTTACCTTGCCAACTTCTTC
>CAZXWQ010000012.1:20370-21956 GCA_964644545.1 uncultured Dehalococcoidales bacterium
GACCAGCGTCTTGATAATATTGACTCGATAGTTACGGCTGTTGCTGAGCGTGTTTTGAACCAGCCTATTACCCTCAATATAGTCTGCCCCAATTGTGGCAAGAACGTGGAGATTGCCATAATAGGTAATCAGAAGCCAAGGTAATAGTATGGCATGCCAGGCCCTAGAGAACAGGCAAGTATCTTTTTAGCTCGTACTCAGTTATCTGGGTACGATACTGGTCCCACTCAATTTTCTTATTCTTGATAAAACTATGAAATAAATGGTCGCCAAGGGCTGTTTTTACCAGTTGGCTCTTCTCAGTCAGGCTTATGGCCTCCGACAGGTCTCCGGGCAGGTTTTCAATGCCGCGCTGCTTCCTCTCTTCATCCCTCATCTCAAAGACGTTCTCTTCAACAGGCTCGACCAGCTCGTACTCCTTCTCGATACCCTCCAGACCGGCGGCGAGCATCACGCTGAAAGCCAGATAGGGATTGCAGGCAGGGTCTGGAACCCTGAATTCAACGCGGGTGGATTCCTCTTTTCCCGGTTTATACTCGGGAACCCGAATCATGTCTGACCGGTTTCTCCTTGCCCAGGAAAGGTATACCGGTGCCTCATAGCCGGAGACCAGGCGCTTGTAGGAATTAACCCACTGGCTGACAACGGATGTAATCTCCGGGGCATGCTTCAGTAAGCCGGCAACGTAGTACCTGGCTATCCTGGACAGATAATACTGGCTATCGGTATCGAAAAAGGCGTTTCTGTTACCCTTGAATAGCGACTGGTGCACGTGCATACCGCTGCCATTGATGCCGAATATGGGCTTGGGCATAAAAGTGGCGTAGGTATTGTGCTTCTGAGCTATCTCCTTGATAACCAATCGAGCGGTCATGATATTATCGGCAATTGTCAGGGCATCGCTATAATGCAGGTCTATCTCGTGCTGACTGGTAGCCCCTTCGTGATGGCTGTACTGAACCTTGATGCCCATCTGTTCCAGGGTGAGCACGGTCTCGAGCCTGAGGTCGCTAGCCACATCCGGGGGTGTTAAATCGAAATAGCCCCCTTCATCCAGTATATGTGTTCCCTCAGCATTCTTGAAGTAGAAGTATTCCAGCTCCGGGCCTACATTGAAGGTATAGCCCTGGTCAGTGGCTCGTTGAAGGTTTCTCTTCAGCACATATCTGGGGTCGCCCTCAAAGGGGTCTCCGCCCGGTTGCAGAATATCACAGAACATTCTGGCCACGGGGTATTGCGGTGGACTCCAGGGCAGGACCTGAAAAGTGGTGGGGTCGGGAAGAGCTATCATGTCACTCTCGTCGATTCTGGCAAATCCTTCAATGGAAGAGCCGTCAAAACCGGCACCGTCTGCCAGTACCGTCTCCAGCTCCAGGGGGGTGATATCAAAACTTTTTAGAAAACCGAGGATGTCAGTGAACCACAGGCTTATTAACCTGATATCCTTATCCCTGGTTATCTTAAGAACATGCTCTCTGTCTTTTTCCTGTTCCTCAGCCATTATTGCCTCCTCCGTATTGGTTTATTCGCTACCTGTCAACTAAAGTATACATTGAATAGATGCAAAACTCTAGCAAAAGGCAGCC
>CAZXWQ010000013.1:0-1740 GCA_964644545.1 uncultured Dehalococcoidales bacterium
GGCTGATTGAAGATGGCAGGATAAATATCAGGGGGCTGGAGCAAAATATAACCTACCATGACCCCTGTGACCTGGGAAGGAATAGTGGTATTTTTGATGAGCCTCGTTATATAATAGGAAAGATACCCGGCCTCAACTTTGTGGAGCTTGAGGACAATCGGGAGAACTGCAGTTGCTGTGGCTCAGGGGGAGACCTCCTGGCTTCAAATCAGGACCTCTCTCTTGCCATTGCCAGGCGGAAAGTAGAGGAGATACTGGACACGGGAGTCCAGACTGTGGTCACCGCCTGCCCTTCATGCGTGAGGGCGATACATATGGCCAAGACGGCAGAAAAGCAGAAGCTTGATGTTCTTGATATTACGGAGCTACTCTGTAAAGCTATGGGAAACTGAGCGTTTAATCAGGAGGGGAAATGGGTAACAGACTGGAGGGAAAGGTGGCGATAATTACCGGGGCTGGTAGCGGCATTGGCCGGGGGATTGCCCTTGCCTTTGCCAGGGAGGGGGCCAGGGTAGTAATCAACGACGTGAATGGAGAAAATGCCAAATCAGTAGCCGGGGAGATAAAGGCTCAGGGTATGGGGGTTTTGATTGTAGAAGCGGATGTCAGCCGAAATGACCAGGTGGAGGAAATGGTGGGGAGAACTTTGGACTATTCTGGCAGGATAGATGTGCTGGTGAATAACGCCGGGGTTGGAGGTGAGCATATTGGTATGCCTTTGAGCAACCTTACTGAAGAGGACTGGGACAGGACCTACGAGGTCAATCTCAAGGCCCATTTCCTCACCTGCCGGGCTGTTATGCCCCACATGATTGAACAGAAAAGCGGCAAGATTATCAATATCTCTTCTATAGCCGGCAAGACGGGTACACCACTAATTCCTCACTATTCTGCTTCCAAAGCAGGGGTGATAAGCTTCACCCAGGCGCTGGCCAGGGAGCTGGCTCCTCATCGTATCAATGTTAATGCCATCTGTCCCGGACTTCTCTGGACGCCTATGTGGGAAAAGATGGCTACATATATAGCTGAAAATAATCCACTCCAGCAGGAAATGGAGCCCAGGGCTGTTTTCGAGGCTGCTGTCCAGCAGACAGTACCGATGGGAACGGAGCAGACCCCGGAGGATATCGCCATGTTGGCGGTATTCCTTGCCTCTAACGAGTCTGACCAGATAACCGGCCAGGCGATTAACGTGGATGGAGGGGCGGAGCTACACTGAAAACATGAGGTAATAGTAACATATGAAAGGAGGGAAATATGGCGCTAACTAAGGAACAACTGGTAATGCTCTACACTAGCATGGTACTCACTCGAAAAGCGGATGAGACAATCGTTAAGGGCCTGCAGGAAGGCAAGGTGGTATCCTTTTACCATAGTGGACAGGGTTCAGAAGCAGTTGGCGTAGGCGTATGCAGCTTTCTTAGAGATGATGACTACATTTACCCCCACCATCGCGGTCATGGCCTTGCCTATATAATAGGCAAGCGTGCATCTCTTAAGAGTTTCATTGCCGAACACTATGGCAAGGCAACCGGCGGGGCTGGTGGGGTTTCTGGTTTTCATGGTCTGGAGCCGGAGTTAGGGATTCTTGGAGGCGCTGGCACTATCGGCTCGCAGTTCCCTGTCTCCGCTGGATGGGGTCTGGCCGCCAAGAAGAGGGGCAAGGGGCAGGTGGCGGTCTGCTGCTTTGGCGACGGTAGCTCCAACCGCGGGACCCTTCACGAGGCGATGAACCTGGCG
>CAZXWQ010000013.1:1840-12578 GCA_964644545.1 uncultured Dehalococcoidales bacterium
CTTTGGCGACGGTAGCTCCAACCGCGGGACCCTTCACGAGGCGATGAACCTGGCGGCAGTATGGAAGTTACCCATCGTGTGGATTTGCGAGAATAACCTCTACGCCCAGCATATGCCTATCAAGGATGCCTATCCAAGGGACGATATTGCAGACCTGGCAGCTGGCTACAATATGCCGGGAGTAGTGGTAGATGGGCAGGATGTTATTGCTGTCCACGAGGTAGTCCAGGCTGCGGTAGAGAGGGCCAGGGCCGGAGATGGACCGTCACTGATTGAGTGTAAGACATATCGCTACCGCACCCATTCGGAGGGTGGTCCTGATGTGGCCCACGAGAACCCACGCCCTGCGGAGGAGATAGAAGCCTGGAAGAAGAGAGACCCAATAAAGCTCTTCGGAGAGAAGCTACTGGAGCAGGGTGTTTTTACGCAGGCTGATATCGAGAGAATAGACGCTGAGGTTACAGCGGAGGTTGAGGAGGTGGAGCGGTTTGCTATGGAGAGCCCGGTGCCAGAACCGGATATTTTAGGGAAATTACTTTATGCAGATTAAATAGAGAGGTTGTAGCATGATGAAAGAGATTAGATACATTCAAGCAATAAACGAAGCTCTGGCAGAGGAGCTGGAGCGGGACGAGACTGTTTTTATCATCGGTGAGGATGTCCAGGCGGGAACATTCATGGCTACCACCGGGCTGGTGCAGAGGTTTGGTCCGGAGCGGGTCATGGATACCCCGCTGAGTGAGACGGTGATTGCTGGTATGGCTCTTGGCGCAGCGACGGCTGGCTACCGGCCGGTTGCTGACTTCATGTTTGCTGATTTCATGTTCGTCGCTGCTAACGAAATAATAAACAACACGGCCAAGTGGCACTTTATTCACGGCGGCAAGGTTAATCTGCCCCTCGTCTTTCTCGCTACCATAGGCGGCGGTGTCAGACTCGGTCCCGAGCACTCGCAGAGCCCCGAGTCGGTATTCATGCACACCCCGGGGCTTAAAGTCGTTGTTCCCTCGACCCCCTATGATGCCAAAGGTTTGCTGAAGACAGCCATCAGGGACAACAACCCGGTGGTCTACTTCTACCACAAGGGGCTTCTGGGGCTTCCCGGAGAGGTGCCGGAGGAGGAATATACCGTCCCTCTGGGCGTAGCTGACATTAAGAGAGAGGGTAAGGACGTCACCGTGGTTGCTACTGCTCGTATGGTGCAGTTCTCGCTGGAAGTGGCTAAAGAGCTCGAGGGCAAAATTAGTGTTGAGGTGGTTGACCCCAGAACCCTGGAACCCCTGGATATCGACACCATTGTGGAGTCGGTAAAGAAGACAGGTCGTGTGGTCATCGCTGACGAAGATACATTGCGGTGCGGCGTCGGCGCTGAAATCGGGATGCAGATTATGGAGAAGGCTTTTGATTCCCTGGATGCTCCCATTCAGAGGGTTGGCGCAGCGAACCTGCCTATCGCCGGGGCATACTTGGAACAGTATGTTCTTCCCCAGCCAAAGGACATAGCAGCCGCTATAGAAGCAGTCACGGGCTGAGCACGGACTAGGTACGGATAAATGTATCCACAGGAACTTAAATATAATGAAGAACATACCTGGCTGAGACAGGAAGGGGATGACCGGGGTCGAGCTGGTATTACCCAGTATGCTCAGGAGCAGCTTAAAGAGGTTGTTTTCGTTGAACTCCCTGAGGTGGGCACCGCGGTCAGCTACATGGAGCCCTTTGGCGTCATTGAATCGGTCAAGGCAACAAACGACCTCTATAGCCCGGTGAGCGGTGAGGTGGTGGAGGTTAATCACGCGCTGCAGGATGAGCCGGGTCTGGTCAACCAGGACCCTTATGGGGAGGGGTGGATGATTGTGGTCAGGATGACTAACCCTGCTGAAGTAGACCGTCTCATCTCAGCTACCGAATACGAGGCTATAGTTGGTGGAGAGTCTGCTGAATGAGCAAGGTGGGGATTATCGCCAATCCCGCTGCAGGTAAGGATATCCGGCGATTGGTTTCCTACGCCAGCCTGACGGACAATAGAGAGAAGACCGACCTGGTAAGAAGGATAATTCTGGGTATTGATTCTACCGGAGTGGATGAGATACTGCTCATGCCTGATTACTACGGGCTCGGTTCAAGAGCACTATCGGGGCTGAGTCGGGAGAACATCAAGGCGAAGATATCAATCCTGGATATGGCGGTAAGCGGTACGCAGGAAGATTCCACCACCGCCATGAGAATGATGAAGGAGCTCGGCGTAGGCTGCACGGTTACGGTGGGTGGTGACGGTACTAACCGGGCGGTGGCCAAGGGTGACCGTTCCATTCCCCTGGTAACTGTATCCACGGGAACCAATAATGTCTTCCCGTTGATGGTGGAGGCTACCACTGCTGGCATTGCTGCCGGGATAGTAACGAAGGGCGTGGTAGATATGAGCAAGGTGGTAACTACCCAGAAGAGGCTGATAATCACCAGGAACGGAAACGAGACGGACATGGCTCTCATTGATGTTGTTGTCCTGGAGCAGCCGTTTGTTGGTGCCAGGGCTGTCTGGCAGCTCTCAGAGGTGAAGTATATAATCTGCACCAGGGCGGAGCCTGATAGTATTGGTTTATCCTGTATTGGGGGAAGCGTGTGTCCGGTACGGTCCGAGGATGACTGCGGACTAATGGTGGAGATAGGGGAGGGGAATATAAGGGCTAGAGCTGCAGTTCTCCCCGGTGTTATCCAGGAGATAGGTATAAGGAGTTACAGAAAAGTAGAGCTGGGTGAGGAAGTCGAGCTAACTATGAAACCGTGTTTGGTTGCCCTTGACGGTGAGAGGGAACTGGTGGTAGGGGCTCTGGATGAAGTTGGGGTCAGGCTGGAGAGGGATGGCCCCAATTTAGTGGATGTAAACAAGGCCGTCGGGGAGGCTGCGGTACAGGGTTTCTTTACCAGTGGGGATTGAATAGACCGGAGGTAAGAAATGGCTGAGTATATTGCAATACCCAAGCTGGGCATGCAGATGACCGAGGCAACACTGGTTGAGTGGAGGGCCAAAGAAGGCGACCGTGTGGAAAAGGGAGACGTCGTCTTGCTGATTGAGACCGAGAAGACCCAGTGGGAAGTAGAGGCGGCCAGTCTAGGCTTTGTGCATATCCTTGTAGAAGAGGATGTAGTGGCACCGATAGGCAGGGTAGTTGGTCTTATCGCTGAGACTGAAGAGGAGCTGAAGGCATTACAGAAGGAGCCACCGAAGGAGATGTTCACCACCGTACCTGAGGTAAGTGAGGAACCTCCGGCTGAGGCTAAGCCCGAGCCACCAGCAGCGGTCAGGGCTGGAGACAGGAAGCGCCTCCGAATCTCGCCCGTCGCCCGTAAGATGGCCGAAGAGAATATGATAGATATAACGACAATAACGGGCACCGGTCCCGATGGCAGGATAGTAAGGGAGGATGTGGAGAAGGCTGTAGAGGCGAAGAAGAAGGCAGTACCCGGGGTTGAGGTTTATGGGTTCAAAAGGGTGAAGAGCACCATTCCACTAAAGGGCATAAGAAGGGCTATCGGTGAGCACATGCACCGCAGTCTATCGGTGTCTGCCCAGCTTACCTCTATGGGTGAGATAGATATGACTGAGCTGGTGAAGTTTCGAAGTGCTCTTCTTGAACAGGAGGAAGCTCTCGGCACCAGAATCAGCTATACTGATATACTTGTATTTATCATTGCCAGAGCCCTGAAGGACAACCCGATTGTCAATGCCAGCCTGATGGAGAACGAAATAAAGATATGGGAGGACATAAATATCGGGGTTGCGGTTGCTCTGGAGGAGGAGGGTGAGTGGGGGTTGATAGTCCCTGTGGTGAGAAATGCCAACCAGAAGTCCCTGGTCGAGATAAGTCGCGAAGTGAAGTCAATTACTCAGAAAGCAAGAACCGGTAAGCTCATGCCCGACGATGTAACTGGAGGCACCTTCACTCTCACTAATCTGGGGGCATTCGGGGGTGGCTGGGGTTTCGGCACCCCGATAATAAACCAGCCCGAATCGGCGATACTGGGTACCGGGGCAATAACTGACAGGCCAGTGGTGCGGCAAGGGCAGATTGTCATCAGGCCAATAATGACCTGCAGCTTCACCTTTGACCACCGGGTTATTGATGGTGCGCCGGCGGCAAAATTCATGGTTTCGCTGACGAAACTACTGGAGAGTCCAGCTCTCCTTCTGCTTTGATTACTGAGTTGCTTGTTGAGCAAGGGGATTGCAGTAGTTGTCCTCACTTTAGCGTTTATTACTGTGGAAAGGACCATAGATATGGAACAGAGAGACCTAGTTATCATTGGCGGTGGGCCCGCAGGGTATGTGGCTGCAATAAGAGCCAGACAGCTTGGCGGCAGGGTAACGCTGGTTGAGAGGGATGCTCTGGGGGGAGTCTGCCTTAATCGGGGCTGTATCCCCACACGAGCCCTGGTCAGGGGAGTTGAGTTTCTTGACCTGCCGAGAAAGGCTAAGGACTACGGGATAAACCTCGGAAAGGCTGAGGTTGACTTTTCCCGGATGATGGCGCGCAAGAATACTGTTGTCAAAACTGTCGTCGGCGGTGTAGAACTGCTGATGAGGGAAAACGGAGTCGAGGTTTTGAGAGGAATGGGGAAATTCATCTCGCCTTCAGAGATAGAGGTTCTCCTGGAAGATGGAACCACCAACCGCATAGCAGCACCGAAGGTAATAATAGCCACCGGCACCAGGCCAAAAAAGCCCGCTGTCCCCGGTGCGGAGCGGATAATCACCACGGAAGAGGCACTGGACCTGGGGGAGATTCCGCAGTCCCTGGTTATAACAGGAGGTGGGGCTATAGGATTTGCCTTTGCTACCATATTCGCTAAACTGGGGGCGAGCGTTGTAGTACTTGAAGGCTCGGCGCAGATACTTCCCGGAGTTGACAGGGAAATCGTCTCCATGTTTGAAAAGGAACTGAGGAAGGAAAGAATCCAGGTCCATACCGAGGCCTGCATAAGAGAAATAGGAGATGGGGAGGGAGGCGAGAGTAGTATTGTCGTGGATATCAAGGGGGAAGAAAGAGTCTTAACTGCTCAATATATACTGGCGGCAGAAGAGAGAGAGGTCAATATCGACGGGCTTGGCCTGGAAGAGGTAGCGTTTAAGCTGGGTGAAGGGTGCATCAGGGTGAACGAGCGGATGGAGACAAATGTTGCTGGTATATATGCTGCCGGAGATGTAACCGGAGAACCCATGCTAGCCCACGTGGCTTTTGCCGAAGGCAGAGTTGCTGCTCAGAATGCTATGGGTAAGCAGTCTGAAATCGACCATACAGTAGTGCCACAGTGCATAAATGCTGTCCCGGAGATAGCCAGTGTGGGCCTCACCGAGGATGAAGCGCGTGGACAGGATTACCAGGTACAAATAGGCCGCTTTCCATTTGCGGCCAACGGCATGGCTACTATCCTTGCAGAAAGAACTGGTATGATTAAGATTGTCAGCGAGACAAGATACGGTCAGATTCTGGGCGTGCATATTATTGGCGCCCATGCCACAGACCTGATACCAGAAGCCGCTCTGGCAATGAAGTTAGATGCGACACCGGCGGAAATAAGCTCCACCATTCATGCCCATCCTTCGCTTTCCGAGGCGCTAATGGAGGCGGCCCTGGATGTCACCGGGGATACCCTGCATTTCCTGCCGACAAGCAGTTAATACTGGATTCCAAATACCGTTGTCAGGAGCAGTGTCTTCTACATTCTACAGCCTACTGTGCATTTGACAACTGTTACACAGCGAGCCGGTCGGCTCCAGCCAGAGATAGAGTCTCGTTTACCCCATCCTCAATCATGGATGCCCGGGCATCTCTGAATATCTTCTCGATGTGGAAGTCCTTGGATAGCCCGTACCCGCCGAATATCTGGATGGCCATGCTGGCCACACGGAAGGCGGTCTCGGTACAGAAGATCTTGGAGGCAATCGAGTAGTGAACTGCCGGGGGCATGGCTTGGGCGTTATATACTGCCACACGACGTGACAGGGAACGGGCTGCCTCGACCTGGGTGAACATATCGAAGAGCCTGGCTTTCACACTCTGGTGCTCGATAATGGGTCGACCGCCCTGTATTCTCTGCTTGGCGTAATCAAGTGCTTCGTCAAGGGCTGCCGCAGCCAGGCCCGCAAAGACGCTCCCCATACCACCGTTGGCAGATGCCAGGGTTGTTTCCCCCATCATCTGGTAGGTAACCGGGTCCGAGCAAATCATATATTTTTTGGGGATGCGTACGTTGTCGAAGAAGATTTCCCCCTGGTTAAGAGCCCGTTGTCCCAATTTATTGAGGGGTTTACCGCGAGTTATACCCGGGAAGTTCAGGGGGATGGCGGCGATGGCGTTGCCTTCCATTCCTTGAGAGGGGTCCAGGTTCAAGAAGAGGGCAGCATGAGTGGCGATAGTGCCGTTGCTGACCCAGGAAGCCTTCTGACCGTTGACAACGTATTCATCGCCGTCAAGGACAGCCCTCAGCTGGGGGGTACACTTGGGGTCCCGGGCAACATCCCCGCCAAACCAGAGCCAGTCTGAGCCGTGGTCCGGCTCAGTGATAGCCCAGCACCCGATTATCTTCGCTTCCGTGTCCTCACAGAACTCTCGTACCATGCCCTGTACATCGGAGTCCGGAGAGAGCATGGCGAAGGTGAAGGGGAAGGAGCATACCCCCAGGCTGATGGTAAGGTCAGCAGCAGCGTAGCCCATTTCTTCGGCAAGCACGGCTCCGGCCAGCGGGTCAGCCAGCCCTTCGCCGCCGAGCTCTTTGGGGAAGCGCAATCTGTGATAGCCCAGCTTGTAGGTCTGGCGGAGCACATCCCAGAGAACGGAATCTTTGGCGATAACGTCCTCGGGGTCAGCCAGCTTGTCCAGTTGAATTGCAGCCGGGCGCCACACCCCCATGAAAAATCTCCTGGCCTCATCTCGAAGCGTTCTTTGTTCCTCGGTAAGATTAATGTCCAGTTCTACCAGTCCCATACTTTCTCCTTCTTTTATTATTTGCCTGTCCGGCTTCTATATTGATTGAAATTGAATACCGCATATACACTGCTGACCAAATATCTGAGTCGGTCCGTGTCCATTAATAGATAAGTCCAGGTAGTACTTGATTGAGTTATGCAGAAGGTGGGGCTTCACTTAAATAACGCATCCTCTCGCTCTAAAAATACATATACCTGTATAGTGACCGCTCATTCCACACTGATACCGATTATGAATATACCCCAACACTATCTATTTGTCAACCACACCTAGAGGTTAGTTCTGCCGGCCAATTAGTTGGAGTTAAGAGGAGACCGGTAGTATACCTACCGACTCTATTCCAGCTTTGTGATATGAATAGTATGGTGAGTACACTAAATGAGTGGGTCACGTTGCTGGAGCCTGGCACCAATTCACCGAGGCGCAATCTTCAAGTTTTTGTATTTGTAAGACTATCTGACTAAAGCAGAATAGCTGTGCGAAAAGATACCGGGTGTTTCTTGAGGATTATTGTCCCCACCCAAATTACCCATGACCAAAGGACTATTGTAAGGAGGGGCAGGGTCATGTAGTATAGGTTTGTGAAAATATCGTAAACTTTGTGATAATATCTTCACATTACTGGAGAGGAGCAGAACTTACAATGACAGGCCCACCCTCGGAAGAATCCTGGATCAAGTTGCGAAAGCGCTTACCTCAGCCCGAGGCGCTACAGCTGGTCCCTGAAGTAATGGCAAGAAAGTATGTTGTCATACCTCTGGCGGTGTATGACAATACTCTGCAGGTGGCTATGGCAAACCCTGCTGATATCCTGGCGCTGGAGGCTCTGGCGACGCAGTGCGAAAGGCGTATAGAGCCCGAACCAGCCAGTGCCGAGGAAATTCTAGATGCTATCGATTTCAATTATAAAGCCTATGATGAAATAGAGAGACAGATTTCCCATATTACCCAGCCGAATGGGGTGACCGAAGGGGGAATTAGGCTTGGTGAGGAACTAGCAGAGCTTGATAGTGTTACCAATACCCCCACGGTGCAGGCCCTGACACTTACTATAGATGAAGCAGTAAAGGCGCGAGCATCGGACATACATTTTCAGCCACAGGAAGACAAACTGCGAGTGCGGTATCGTATTGATGGCACTCTTCGCGATGTGCTCTCGCTGCCCCTGGGGGCAGCCACCCCGCTTTGCTCTAGAATTAAGATTCTGGCTAATATGAATATTGCTGAGCATCATCGTCCCCAGGACGGACAGTTTTCAATTAATGCGAAGGGCCGGCTATTGGATATTCGGGTGGGGATTATACCCACTGTCTATGGTGAGATGGTGGCATTGCGGCTTCTTGATAAGTCCCGGGCTGACCGTACTCTGTCTGAACTGGGTTTTCTTCCTGATAGTATGGCAAAGTATGAGCAGATGCTCAAAGTTCCCTATGGTATGCTCCTGGCCAGCGGTCCTACCGGTGCCGGTAAAACTACCACTCTTTATGCCTCGCTAAATTGCCTTGACCAAATTGGGCAGAATATTATCACAGTTGAGGACCCCGTTGAATATAGGTTTAAGAATATTAATCAGATTCAGGTCAATCCGAAGGCTGGAGTCACTTTTTCCAGTGGACTGAGGTCAATACTGCGGCTCGACCCTGACGTGATACTGGTTGGCGAGATACGGGATGCAGAAACAGCCAGAATTGCTGTCCAGTCAGCTCTTACCGGTCATCTGGTGCTCTCTTCAATACATGCGAATGACGCCGTAGGTGTAGTTTTCCGTCTGCTTGATTTAGGTATTGAGCCATTTCTGATATCCTCGGCGCTTATTGGTGTTGTGGCTCAAAGGATGGTACGCCGGATCTGTCCCGATTGTGTCCACGAGGTTGATGCCCCTATGATAGAGCAGATGACTTATGATAAGGAAATGGGTGAAAAGCGAAGCAAATTCTTTTATGGTGAAGGGTGCAAATCGTGCGCCAATACTGGCTACCGGGAGAGAACCGGCATTTTTGAAATTCTTCATATGAGCGATGATATGAGGATGATGCTGCTTAACGGTGCTACAACTGGTGAGCTGCGAAACCAGGCACTTGAAGAGGGGATGGAAACATTAATGAAGGACGGTATGTCCAAGGTAAGAGATGGCATTACCACCCCTTCTGAAGTTTTGCGTAATACCTACTCTACGGAATAGCATAAAACCTTCCTATAGTACACAGTGGAGGTGACAAATAGTCTATCGGTATATAGCCTACAATCAAAACGGAGAGCTGGTTAAAGGCAGGTTATCGGCTGCAAGCGAGGAGGCGGCAACCGATATACTGGACTATGTTGGTTATCGGGTAATTAACCTGAGGACGTTCATTCCGTTTATCAGCTTGGATACGTTACTCTTGCGCTTTTCCCGAACTAAGCCAGGTGAGATAATACTCTTCTACCGGCAGCTGGCGCTACTCCTTGAATCAGGCATAGATATCATTACCTGCCTCGAGTTGTTGCGAGGTCAGATGTCCAGCCGTATTCTTACGGGAGTTTTAAGTGAGGTAATAGATGATGTCCGTGGTGGTAACCAGCTGTCGGAAGCCATGGACAAGCATCCTGAAGTCTTCTCTCCAATTTGCCGCCGATCACTACGAGTGGGCGAACAGACTGGAGGTCTTGAAACTATACTGAGGCAGGTGGCGGATTATATGGAAAAGGAGCTTGTTGCTGTCAAGGGTGTTAAAGGTGCCCTCATGTATCCAATGATTGCTGGTGTTGCGACCATTGTGGTAGTCGGTGTGTTAATCGGTTTTGTCTTACCTGCTTTTGGTGACCTGTACAGTTCTCTTGGAGCCGAACTGCCTCTACTAACGAGGATACTTCTTGGTGCTTCCGGCATCTTGCAGAGCCACGGGCTTTATCTTTTGCTAGGAGTGCTTATCCTGGCAGTTGTTGCTGCCATCTATCTTAGGACTCCGAATGGAAAATTGAAGTGGGCTAAGCTTGCCCTGAATCTGCCATTGATAGGGCGGGTTAATCACCTTAAGGAGCTTGCCCGTTGTTGCCGTAGTATCTCTTTACTGTTTCATGCGGGTTTACCGTTAACTGAAATTATGCCGCTGGTTATTGATGGTGTTGGTAACAGGATAATGGTTCTTGCTCTATCTAATGTCCAACAGGATATGCTTAAAGGTGAAGGCTTGTCTGTACCAATGGCAAAGGACAAACTCTTTTTGCCAATGATGGTACAAATGGTGAAGGTTGGTGAGGAGACCGGCAGCCTTGATACCACTTTAATGGCTGTGGCGCAAAGTTACGAAACTGAAGCTCAAGATAAGACTGACTCGATTATTAGACTTATCCAGCCAACAATGACGTTATTTATAGGTCTGGTAGTTGGTGTTATTGCTTTGTCAATGGTTTCTGCAATGTATTCCATGTACGGGCAGGCAATGTAGTCCGGGGGTGCAAAAATAATCAGGCACACGGGAATTGATAGTGAAGTTAAGTAAAGCAAGTTTATTACTTCTGGCTGTGGGCCTTGCTATTATCGTATTCACTAGTCTGGGCGTAGCTCGTGCCCAGCAGCTTAAGGAGCAGGACAGGGTGAAGGAAGAGCTTGCCTTGGTTACGCGGCGGCTGAACATAATTCAGCTTGCACAACTACATTCTCAGTATGAAGAGTTGGAAAATCAAATCAGTCAGACCACATCACAGTTTGAAACTGCCAGGGCAGTACTTATCCAGCCAATCGGGAGTATTGATTCCAGCGATACATT
>CAZXWQ010000013.1:12678-20762 GCA_964644545.1 uncultured Dehalococcoidales bacterium
CTGCCAGGGCAGTACTTATCCAGCCAATCGGGAGTATTGATTCCAGCGATACATTATTCAGTATTGCCGATTCCTGCAACGTAGAAGTTATGGAGATTGCATTGATGGGTTCACTCAGTAATGAACTGGAGGGGATTCCTTGCTCGGTACTTACATTTAACATAGGTGTTGAGGGCTATGTACCGAGCTTGATTAGCTTTGTTAATAGGGTAAACAGTGATTTTGTAACCGGTATGGTCGAGTCAGTGAATATACACGTTTCTGATAATACCACTGAGCAGAGGTCAACAGCTAAAATAAAGCTGATTATTTATTCCTATCAAGGTGACTAGCTATGGTAAAAGATGTTGTTACGCTAATAGCTAAAAATGTTGTGACGCTAATGGCAAAAAATGTTGTTACGCTATATGTTGACGATACTGGCATCCGCCTTCTCGTATGCAAAGGAAATCGTGTAAAAAGGTGGGCTGAGCTACCATTACAGCCGGGGCAGATTGAAGGAGCTGTTATCACTGAGGAAGCTGAGGTTGCTAACAAGCTCAAGCAGCTTCTTAAAGAGCAGAAGATAAAGGCAAAAAGGGTTGTCGTTGGCTTGAGTGGACTCCATTGTCTAACACGGCCGATTATCCTGCCGCAATTGCCGAAAGCAATGCTGGATGAGGCGGTGATAAGGGAGGCAAGGAGACTGCTACCAGTGCCCCCGGAGCAACTCTATATCTCCTGGCAGACTCTACCCGCACCCGAAGGGAAGACACACGTCTTTCTGGTTGCCATATCTCGCCGGTGTGTAGATGCCCTGCTTAAAATGCTCCACCACGCAAACCTCAAACCCTGCATTATGGGCGTAAAGCCACTGGCCCTGGCGAGTCTGGTGAAGGAGACTACCGCAATAATTGTCGATTCCCAGCCAACTGAATTTGACATTGTAGTTCTGGTGGACGGAATCCCACAACCTATCCGGACAATGACCTTCCCCAGCCAGGCGCTATCCGGGGAAGAGAAGCTGTCGATAATAGTAAGTGACCTTGATAGGACTATCGAATTTTACAATTCCAATAGTCCGGATGAACCTCTCAATACCAGCGTTCCGATGTATGTCTCCGGGGAAATAGCGCGTGAGCCTGAGCTGTGCCAATCCCTGTCAGACAGGCTGGGGTACACCGTCTCAATCCTCAAATCACCACTGGAGGTCAACAAGTGGTTCACCCCGAATAACTATCTGGTCAACATCGGCTTGGTTCTCCAGGAGCCGTCATTAAGGAAGATGGCTGGACCTGTGGTGGCAAAATCAAATCTTTTACCAGCCGAGTACCAGCCCAAGCCTATTTCTTGGGTCAAGGTGGTTGCCTTGCCCGGTGCCGTCGCTATGGCCGGGTTAGTTGTACCCCTGGTAATGTTCATCTCAGATACCTCGGCTGATATTGTCTCAACATCAAAGCAATTGAATCTCACTACTCAGGTTCTCTCAGAGAAGCAATCACAGAAACGAGAACTGGTAAAGAATATTGCTGAGCTGGAAGGTAGGATTGTTGAAGTAGAGGCATCTCTTGAAGCCTTCAACCTGGTACTCAATAATCTTGATGCACGGTGCGATGATATAAATGGTAATCTGGACATAACAACGGATAATCTGCCCAATGTCATTGAGCTGACGAGCATCCAGTGTACCGGCAACAATGTGACCATAGTTGGGCGGTCGCCCAGTGAGACCGGAGTCTTATTATACGCCAGAAATCTGGACAGTAGCGGTCGGTTCTCTCAGACCACTATTGTCAATATCAAGAGGAACGAAAGCGGAGGGATGACTTTTAATCTGGTTCTGACAAAGTGAAGGTAGGTAATGGATATTATTTCGTTGCTTCATTTGGCTAAATCAAAAAGTGCTTCTGACCTGCATCTTGTTGTTGCCAGCCCACCGGTACTGCGTATCAATGGAAAGCTTAAACCATTGAATAATATGGCACCGCTGACAGGTGATGACGTGGAGCAGATATTCAACCAGATAACCTCAGAGGCGGATAGAGAGAAATTTCACCGTCGCCCAGAGCTTGACTTCAGCTATGCAATTACTGGTATCGGCAGGTTCAGGTGTAATGTGGCTAAACAGCTCGGAACGATTAGTATTGTCATCCGCTTATTACCAATAAACATACCCACTATTGATGAACTGGGGCTGCCTAAGATATGTGGACAACTGGTTCGTAAACCTCAGGGGCTGGTGGTGATTAGCGGACCCACCGGTAGTGGTAAGTCTACCACGCTGGCTGCTATGATTGGCTACCTCAATACTGTTAGTACTATTGAAAGTCGCCGCGTGGTTACTATTGAAGACCCCGTAGAATACGTATATCCTAATAAGAATTGCACCATAACTCAACGGGAACTGGGTAGTGATACCCTTTCCTTTTCTGAGGGATTGAGGCATGTATTACGGCAGGACCCGGATGTGATTCTTATCGGTGAGATGAGGGATACGGAGACGGCGGCTGCGGCGCTTACCATAGCTGAGACTGGACATCTGGTATTGACCACTGGTCACGCTTCGAGTGCACCGGGGGCTATTGAGCGAGTAATAGACCTGTTTCCTCCGCACGAACGTAATCTGGCTCAGGTACGCCTGGCATCTGTGCTTCTCGGTGTTCTGTGCCAGGCGCTTATACCCAGTGCCGATGAATCTGGAAGAGTGGTTGCAGTTGAAATCATGCTGGCTAATTCAGCGGTAAGAAATTTAATCAGAGAGGGTAAGCTCTTTCAGCTGTCCAATACAATTCGCACGCATGTGCGGGATGGGATGCAGTTACGAGACCAGGCGCTGGTCCAGCTATACAGTGACGCGAAAATCAGCTGGGAGGACCTTCTATCCTTCTGTAATGAGCGGGCTGAAGTAGAAAAACTTGTCGGTAGTCCCTAGTACAGACCAGCCCCTGTCCAGTCACATTATTAAACCTGCCCGGATGTAACATATACTTGCCAGAGTCTGTTACCTCGTTAGATAAAAACAAAGGGGCCTATCAGTGACAGGGATTTTACTGATAGGCCTCTTCTTTGCTTTGGAAACTGGCCAGGATTCAGAGCAGTGGTTTATGGCTAAGGTGTCGTCTGGGTTACTGTCCCATCAAGGGCAAAACCGTATTCGCAACCCGTCCTGACTGTATCGTCGGGATTCAGTCCGGTTATATAGTCGCTCAGTGTCAAATTTCCAGAATCAGAGTGTATTCCACTCATGTCAGGTGTAGCAGGATAAATCAAATCCAGCTCACCAGCCGTACTGTCAGCTAGCATTGCCATCGTTGCTGTCTGGATATTGTGCAGCTCTGTCTCGTAGGACTCGGTCTTCCCCTTTCCAATGAATTTGCCGACATTCGGGACTGCAACGGCAGCCAGGACACCGAGAATGGCTACCACCACCAGCAATTCAATCAGGGTGAAGCCCTTCTCACCATAGCGAAAGTGTTTTGTGAATTTTTTCACTTCTTGTCACCTCCTTTCACATTTCTTTCACTTTCAGCATACCACACTATTGCTGAACGTCAATGAGTTATTGGTAACCCTTGTTTATAGTAAGAAAGTCCTATATAGACCGGCCGGGGAAATAATGGCTATTCATGCTTCGCCAGGTGTTGGTTTCGAGGCGAAGACGACTTTAGAACTCTAGTTCTCTATTGACTGTTTAGAGAAAAACATTCACAATGTAGTGAAATGGAAGCAGTATTAACGGTTGCTCTGGCTTTACTCGGTGTGGCTATTGGTAGTTTCCTCAATGTATGCATTGACCGTTTACCAGCTGGAAAGTCACTGGTCTACCCACCATCGTACTGTGATTCCTGCCAGCGCCGTTTATCAGCGAAAGACCTTATCCCGGTTTTTAGCTACCTGTGGCTGCGGGGTCGTTGCCGCTACTGCCGGGCACATATCTCCCAGCGCGTACTCTGGGTGGAGGTTGGGACCGGTCTGCTTTTTGCTTTCCTTTTCTGGTACTACGGCTTAACTAAAGAGTTTGCTATTATTGCTTTCTACTTAAGTCTATTCATTATTGTCATTTTCATTGACTTGAAACACAAGCTAATCCTTAATAAAGTGGTCTATCCCGTAGCCGTTGTAGCTCTGATTATCAGCATCTTCTTACCATGGCCAGAGATTAAAAATATTCCTTGGTGGCCGGATCAGGCAAATGGCGTTATTGGCGGAGTTATAGGATTTGTCCTGTTTACTGTATTTGCCCTTGTCTTCCGTGGAGGTATGGGATGGGGGGATGTCAAACTGGCGGGACTCATAGGTCTTATCACCGGTTTTCCTGGCGTATTTGTTGCGCTTTTGGGGGGAATAGTTCTGGGTGGGCTGGCGGCTGCGTTTCTTCTTCTAGTTAAAATCAAGAAACGAAAGGACCCTATCCCTTTTGGCCCATTTCTATCAATAGCAACAATAATCACCCTGCTGTACGGAAGTGAGATACTACAATGGTATCTGGGGCTATTAGTATGATTTCATCGAGTGAGTAAATCTGTGACATTATTGTGATAAAGAAACAATATATCGGTAATCACTACTCAGAATAGTGCAACCAGGAACAGTCATTAGGCTCGAATGAAGTGTAGCAGCAATAGTCAAAATCGGTGGCGGTGTTACATCAGGTAGAGGCCAGTCCAAACAGGGTGCATACAAAATAGCCCTTTAGTACCCCCAACTTTAGTCGAATTGGTCTAGTTACCCCTTGACAACTATCCCATTTGGTATCATAATAATGAAAAGAATGTGGATAAATTGTCACTAAATATATATATGGTCACAATATGATTACCTGTGCTGAGTTTCCTTTAACGCAACTTCTAACGCTGGTTACCAAAGCTGTCGGCTGCCAGAGGGCAGGCTTATTCTTGGCTGAATCTGGTAGTGAAGATTTTGCTGCCGGACTTGTTGAACCTGATGGTGCAGATGAGTCCCTGTCAAAGCTGATACTTGGAGCAGACAGTCCTGTCACTGAGTATTTAAGACGAGAGCATAAAATATTGACCTGGGAGATGTTATCGGCATTACCTGAATTTAGCGGTCCATCTGAATCAGAGAAGGAAGGTATAAAGTCGAGCGAGATAGAGTTATTGGTACCTTTGATAAATCATGATAGATTGATGGGTATCCTGGCACTGGAAGGGAAAGTGAGTGGCGGGTACACGACTGAAGACTTCACTCTGCTAGAGGACTTTGCCCACAGGGTTGCGGAGAGTGTAGATATAGATAAGGAGTACTTGTTGGAGCAACCCGGGGAGTATGATGGGGAATTATCAGTCATCAACCGCTTGAGTGCCATCATTACGTCAAGCCTGGATATTCATAGAACATACGATAGCTTCATAGAAGAGCTGAAGAAAGTGGTAGATGTTAGCTGGGCGGCAATTGCTCTCATTGAGGGGGACGAAATTCATTTCCAGGCACTGTCCTCAGAGATAGGTTCGCCCTGGCAGCTGGGCGAGAGAATACCAATAAAGGGCACAGCTACCGAATGGATAGCCAGTAAAAGAAAAGCTGTTATTGAACATGACTTATTGGTTGAAAGCAGGTTTGCCACAGGAGAACATCATTTGAGGCAAGGGGTACGCTCGGTTGCTTACCTTCCACTAATCATAGGTGATGAGGTTATCGGGAGTTTAATTGTGGCCAGCCAGCGTCCTAATGCCTACATCCAGCGGCACATTGACATCCTGGGAAAGCTGGCTTCCCGGATAGCTGTGCCGGTTGAGAATTCTCGTCTCTATGCCAGGGCACAGCGAATGGCCCGCGTTGATGAGCTTACCGGCTTAATGAACCGTCGCTCTCTTGACGAAATCATTAACAGTGAGATTAACCGTCACTCTCGTTATGGGGGTGTACTATCATTAATTATTCTGGATGTTGATTCTATGAAGAAGGTCAATGACAATCACGGGCATCTGGCTGGTGATAAAATCCTCAGGCAGGTTGGCAGTATTCTAACAAGAACTATAAGGAAGTCTGACCAGGGCTTCCGTTTTGGTGGTGATGAATTTGCCATTCTTTTGCCGCAGACATCCATCGATGCTGCCATGCATTTGGCTGAGCGAATTCGCCTGCAAGTGGCGTCGGGGACCAAAGGGAACCTACCAACTACTGCCAGTCTTGGCCTGGCCAGCTGGCCGGCTGAAGGTATCAAACCGGATGAGGTTATTGCTGCGGCTGATGCCGCCCTTTACCAGGCTAAGCGGAGCGGTGGTAACCGAATTCAACGTTACCAGGTAAGTTCACTGATTTCCAACTACACGGCGGCAAGTGCTCCGAAAAACGACGACAGTGAAGTCCTGAGCACCATCTATTTCATGGCAGCAGCAGTTGATGCCAGGAACCACTACACCGGCGACCATTCAAGAAAGGTAAACAAGTATGCTATAGCTATGGGGAAGGCGCTGAATCTAGAGACACGGGAAATAAGCAGGATAAGTGCTTGTGCCTTATTGCATGATATCGGCAAGGTCGGCATTAATGACGAGATACTCAACAAGGCCGATAAATTGACAGATGAGGAATGGAGGATAATTAAATCTCATCCCCAGCTTGGGGCGACTATTGCCAGTCACGTTCATCAACTTTCTCCCTATATACCCGGTATCCTGTACCATCATGAATGGTATGACGGTAGTGGCTATCCAGAAGGAATCAAGGGTGAAGAGATACCGCTTGAGGCTCGTATTCTAGCTGTAGCTGATGCCTTTGCTGCTATGACTTCTGCCCGCCACTACTCCGCTGCACTGCCTTATGAGGAAGCAATCAAGGAGATAAAGGCCGGTGCTGGTACACAGTTTGACCCCAGCCTTGTTGAGGTTTTCCTGTCAATTTGTAAAGAAGTATCGTCTCAAGACGATGATATTGTAGAGGCGGAATATTTGGAAGGTAATGTTACCCCTGTTGCTACCGGGGGTTTTAAGTGAGGTTTTAAAATGAATAAGATACAGGTATTCATAGTTAGTCAGCAATCCCTTTTTCGGCGGGGAATAGAATTCTCTCTCTCTTTTACAGAAGACATTGAGGTCCTGGGTGGGGCCGGGGCTAACGGTGAAGCGCTCTCCGCAATCGACAACTTACCACCGGATGTAGCTATTGTGGATGTCGATAGTTCCTCGGATGGTGGCCTTATGTTGGCACGTATGATAAAACAGCGCTTACCCTACATTGGTATAGTTGCCCTCAGCTCTAATCTCAACGATAGCCAACTCTTCCAGGCACTGAAAACACAAGTAGCAGCCTACCTTAACAAGGAGATTGATGCTGACGAGCTGGCCGATGCCATCAGGCGGGTGGCTAATGGCGAGCATCCCATAAATGAGAGTCTTGTTACGCGACCGAATGTAGCCAACAGGGTATTAGCGGAATTTCAGGAACTCTCCTGGCAAAATGAGGCATTCATCTCTCCCCTTACCTCAAGGGAGACACAAATCCTCAATTATATTGCTCAGGGCTACCTGAACAAGCAGATTGCAATTGAACTCGATATTAGTGAGCAGACTATAAAGAATCATGTTACTTCTATCTTGCGAAAACTGAATGCTAATGCTCGCACTGAAGCTGTGGTTATCGGTATAAAGCAGGGCTTAATCTCTCTCAACTGAGTGTTTGCTCTCTTTTGGGGGTATTCACAGTACCTGCCTGGCATTGCAATCCGGGTTCCGTATGCTCCGCCGGTGGGGTCTATTTCAATTGCATCAGAAAGTAAAACGAGGAACCTGGAGCCTGTGCCCAAGAATTCCACACTATATATAGGAAAATCGTGGAAGCTAGCTGACGCCTTATGTCTGCTGTGCAGGTGAATAGGGTAACGAATTGAAGAGTACCAAGACTTTTTGGAGCGGAAATCGGCGATTCAAGCTTATTCTCGGTACTCTGATTGCCCTTGTAGTCTCAGACGGTCTGATAAGCAACTTTTTAATAAGGCGGGGACTAGCCTGGGAAGGTAATCCATTTCTGGAGACTCTGGTAGGAGGGAGACCTTTCTTAGTCATAAAGGTCCTGGGTGTGCTCTTCTGTACAGTCATCCTGTGGGATATACATAAAAAATGGCCCAGGCTCGCGCTGATTACCAG
>CAZXWQ010000014.1:0-2170 GCA_964644545.1 uncultured Dehalococcoidales bacterium
GTTGCATCTGAAGCTCTTCTTCTGGCACCTCCTGGCGTTGCGGCTCGGAGACCTTCAACTGAGCCTCCTCCTCTTCCTCCTGCCGTTGCAGCAGCTGACCCTGCAGGACTTCTTCTTCCTCTTCCTGACGACTTACTGGGGTTTGAATAGCCTTGGTAACCGTATCGGCGACTCTATCCGCCTCCTGTTCATAGACATCGTTTGGGGCATTAACAGTGAGTTTAGCTTGTACCCCCATTGATTCTATCAGGCGTTGTACGTACCTGTTTCCGTATGTTCGTTGTAGCTGTAAGGCTATACTGGCTCGTTGCCCGTCAGTTTGAGCTTTCGATAAAATTGCAGCGTGCTTATCCATCCGTGGCAAAAAGGGAGATTCACCTATTGAAAATGTGCTCGACTCCCACCCATGAAACTTGTCGAATGATGGCTCAGACTCCTGCTGACGGACACGGTGCTTCTGGTCTGCTTCCCCTTGCTTTTGTCGACTCGCTCTTTCATGCTCTGCCATCGGAGTACCTCACATAGATTCTGAACTGCTTTTTGATGTCTGCAAGCGCCATCTTTACCCTTCTTTCTCTACCCATGCCGACTTATCTGTAATGTATAAACGGTATGGGCTGGTTTTTGAGAATCGATAATTGATTTGACTGTATCTATGTCGATTTCACTGTCACCATTGAGTGTTATGGAAACCGTAAAGTGGTGCCCTACTCCAGAGCTACCGAGCTGGGTGTTAATACCCAACTTAGTTTCAGTATCAAGGCTCATCCCGGGGATATACTCAGAAATCTCGGGGACACTGCCGGTGTAAATCCTTAGATACTCAGTTAACCCCCGCTTAGTCCCTCGGAAACGATAAAGAGACGATGCTGATTTCACCAAATCGCGGCGTCTCTCTATCGGCCAATTCGGATTAAGGACCAAATTGACCCAGAAGGCCAGCCAAGGAAGTAATGGCTCAGGTGTCAATAACGGATCGAAGTACATAGCCAAATTGTTTACAGTATTCTCAAGGGGTTTCATAAGATCTTCAAAAATGAGTATAAACTGCCCCATGAACTCGTCATCCTGATATAAAGGGGGTAAATATTGCAGGTAGCTGCTCTCGTCTCTTAGGTTGCCTTTATTTTTCGGTATTGGCATTGTAGCTTCCTTTGTCATTTATACTAATTAATAAAGACCCACATTTTAAAATCTAAGATGCTTATTCCACTACTGTTACTTCATGCTTATGTGAACAGATTAGACTTTGCGGTGAGATATCTATCTTACTGGTAGCTTCCTGACGCTCGCCGGTAGTTGTGTCAACAGGAAAGATACTGACGTCCTCTATATAGTCCACCTTTTCAATCCCCTGGAGAGCGGCGTAAATTTCGGGCAGGGAAAGACTGCGTCCGAAAGGCCAACCATCTCCATCGGCACCACCGCATATTGGGTTGATATACTGGTATAACCGCCTTTCGACATCAGCCGCTATTTGTTCATGGACACCATACTTCTTCGCCCTAACCTGAACCGCCACGGCTACTGGTATATATTCTGGCGAAGCAATATCAAGTCGCGTGGCCAGCAAGCGACGCTCATCAAGATATAATTGTACTTTTTCCCGTACATGCCCTGGTAGCTCCAGTTCCTCGACTGGTAAATAGCTATCGATATTTGATACTGATGTGACAAGAAGCAGCTGAACCACCCCTGGCGGTGGCCCCTGTCCGTCAGCACCATCCCCCGAGGAAATGCATTTGGCACGGGCCACCTCAGGTGACGCTTCGAGGGCGAGGAATTCGTAGTCTTCGGCGGTCACAGCCCTGGTATTGGCTTTTATGATATGGGGTGCTCGTAACTTGGCGCTTTCTATGGTTTCAGTATCAGTCCCACCTTTGGCTGCCTCAAAGTTTGTCACTGAGGTCACATAGGGGATAGACGATTGAAGCACAGTGATTGTACCTTCCCCCACGTTCCCGACAACACCACCACCGTGGCGGTACGAGGTGAAACGAATCAATCGTCCAATAGGCGGAACTTGGCCATACCGATGTTCCTCACCCGAGGGATGTCTAATCAATGGCCCCAGTTGAATTTCTCCCGAAACACTATCACAGTTAAAGTGAGGGTCATCAGGTTCGGAATGGGCAAAATCACTTACCTCCTGCCACGGCTCAAACTCACC
>CAZXWQ010000014.1:2270-13748 GCA_964644545.1 uncultured Dehalococcoidales bacterium
CATCAGGTTCGGAATGGGCAAAATCACTTACCTCCTGCCACGGCTCAAACTCACCCTCGTTTTCCGTCTCCACTTCCAGGGTTTCCCCTGACTCCCGGGGCAGGACAGGCACATTCAATAACTGGAATTTTTGTCCCTGAGTACCATCACTCCTCCCCAGCACTTCATTTCTTATTATTGAAGCATGCCAAGCTGGTACCGTACCGCCGATACTGTTTGAAATAATTCTCCTTATCTTTGGAGAACTACTGTAAGGACTCTGTTTTGGCTGTGGCTTGGTTGCCCGGCACCGTATCCAGCAGGCGTGTTTGCCATTAACCTCTCTCATACCGCCAGTAATAGATATATCAAAGATAATTTGACCATTAGTATTCAAACCACCAGTTGTATCAGAATCCAGTCTCACCGGCAACCATCGCTCCTGATAGCCATCCCAGTATTCCCAAATACGGGGAGGGTTGCGGGGGTCGACGCCTATGCCCTCTATAGTGCTCTGCATATCCAGTAACAGCGTGTGTGCGCCTAGGTCTTCGTTGTACCCCAGATATAAAGCGTTATTTTCCTGCGGTACCTCTTCAAAGATAGGCGTTTCACGGTCGGGATTCTTTAATTCTGCCAATACGTCTTCAAAAGTGGCATCATCAGGAGTTACCATTGCGTAGGCTAGAGCTGGCACCAGGATAGTCAGGTCCCGGTTGGTGGTGAATACAACCGCTTCCTGGAACTCTGTCTGAACGGTAGCCACTTCAATTCCAACGGGAAGGATTACCGGTTCTGACTGGGGTGCTGAGAGACGGAAGGTTACATTCGCCGTGGCTGGTTTAGGAGGTTCAAGCTGGATACCAATAAGCTCCATGAACTTGATGTAGTTTTTTTCCGGAACGCGGTTCAATCGGTAGAGCAACATGTCCACCATCCAGGCAAAAATCTCAATGAGTGTAATGCCGGGGTCACTTAGGTTATAGTCCGTCCACTTGGGACAGTACAGCGGAATCTTACTTCTAGCCTCGCTGACAATGTCTTGGAATTTGCGGTCGTCCAGATTTGGTGTTTGTAGTGCCATCATACCCTCCCAGGCAGTAAATAGAATGGATAAACCAGGTTTCGTGCGTCATTGGTCGCCTTAATGATGTACTTGATATCTATGATCAGCCGGCTGGCGTCCTCAGGGTCAGGGTGGGAGTCAATCTCGGTAGCCTCAATTCGCGGTTCCCACCACCCCAAGGCTTCTTCCACATAATGTGCAGCCAGCCCCCAAGTAGTGGCGTTGTTGGGAGCAAAAATGAGGTTGTGGATATCGCAGCCGAAATTGGGGCGCATCCGCCTCTCTCCCTTAGCAGTACCCAGGATTATGCGTATTGATTCTACAATGTCATTTTCGTGCTGCGACAGTCCGATTCCTCCCCGGCCATCAATCCGAAGGGGGAAAGACCAGCCTATACCCAGTGTATCTTTGCTATTGTCTGTTACCATAATCAATCATCTCCTTATCATGGACCAATAATTACCGTGAAACATCCCATGACGATAGTATTGGGTGCCGGGCTGGCGCAGGTAACCGTATCTCCCACCCGAGCCGCCGGCATTTTACCAATCATGACTGTAGCACTACCCATGGCAATCGGTCCCCCCACATGCGGCTTTGGTGGTGATGGCGGTGGCATGGGGTCCTGCATGGGACAGGTCTGCATATCTCCCACGCGGGCTGCCGGCATTTTACCTATTAAAACCGTCGGGCACCCTGGCCCGGTGATGGTACCCCCGTGAGCCGTCGAATCTCCTACTCTGGCTGCTGGTCCTTTTGGCATCTTACCTCCAAACGATCACGTAATTATCCTAATTAATTGTCACCATCCCGCCCGTAATTTCTGTCATGGCACTGCCTTTGAGACTTGTCTGGGTACCTTCGACAGTTGTTTTCCCGACCGACTTGATATTCAGTGAAGGGCCACCATCGACATCTAATCCGGTGCCACCTTTCAGCGTAGCCTTTGTCATAGCCTCCAGGTTGACCTTGTTGCCCTTCAGGGACATATCGCCTCCCTGGGTGGCCTCAATTGAGACAGTTTTACCCTTTAAAGTCAGGTTGGCTTTTCCCTCTATGGTAATATCAGCCTTGGAGTTTATGGATATAGAGTTATCACTCGAATCAATCTCTATTTTGTTATCCTCTGTTTTATCGATTATGGAGATTTTTTCCTCGCCACTGGTATCATCAATAATAATAGTATGTCCGGAGCGGGACTTGATAATCCGTTTGTTGACCTTCCCGCTTTTCACCGCTTCTGTGGTGGGCAGGGGCGGCTTGTCCTGGGCATTCCAGAGCGCCCCCAGGATGTAGGGATGATTTACATCGTTATTCTCGAAGGCAACCAGCACCTCATCATCGATTTCCGGGATAAACTCAATGCCCATTTCGGCGCCCGCCATGGGAGTAACCAGCCTTGCCCAATTGCTCTCACACTCGCTACCCGAAGCCCACAATGTGGGATACTTCACCTTTATCCTGGCCAGACCATCGGGATCATCAAGATTGGTGACCTGTCCCACGACCACACCCCGGCCGCTACTAACTCGCTGGCTGCCGCCGTTACCAGCCAGCAGTTGTCCCAGTGTATTGGCGTGGTTGCCACTGATTTCAAACCGGGTGTTATAACCAGAAATATCATAGCGGTGCACGGAATGACTAACGCGGTAAGTCCCGGAGAAACGTGTGCCTATCCCTTCAATTTTAACCCTGGCTCCGGCCCGAATGTTTGGATTTCCGCGGCATGTGCCTTCGGCTGTGAAGAAAGCATGCCCTCTCGTATCAAGCACAGATTGAGCCTGTAAGTTCGCTTCGTCAACAGTCCGCACAGCATAATCAATAACGCACTCTTCGCTTTTACCGAAAGCTGCGTTGGCTGTGGCTTTACCATCCTTATTGTTAACCTTGACAATATCCCGGGATAAAGCAGACTTTTTCCCCACGATTGCCTTCTTGCTGGCTGGATCCCAACCACGGGCGGCTACCTCGGAAACCTGTTCGGCGGTGGTTAGACGAGCCTGAAAATCAATCAGGTCTATGCCAAATTGCAGGTTCACCTCACGTCCGTTTTCTGGTTCTTTGACAAAGTAAAGCGTGCCATCATCAACATAAGCATAATAACCGACACGCCCGGCTCTTTCCTGGAGGAATTCCATATTAGTCTGGTTATCCTGAAGAATATATTCATGAGTGGGGAGGGTTCCCGATGATTTGAAGCTAAGACTGCATTCGCTGGCAATTTTCTGCGCAATTTGTTTGTCACTCTGTTTTAGGAATGTTCTGGCATATCTTCCACGATGCAGGCGGTGTGATTTATCGTACCCCCTAACCGTAAAACGGCAAATGCCGTCACTGGAAAACTCTGGTTCAATAGCCGTTATCTCTCCCTCAATAAGTGATTTTTTTTCATTTTCCCCCGCTGCCTTTGCTGATATTTGCACCTCCGCGCCCACTCTGAAGGTTGTAGAATCAATCAATTCGAATTCGTCATCTCGGAGACAGATGGCAAACACGTCGGGTAGAACCAAACTCATGTCTACCACGACACTATCAAGGTTATTCATTACTTCTTCTCTGACTGATTGTTTGTTGACTTTAATATAAATATCTGAGAAAAGTTCGTGTGGCATAGATTCCTCCTTTATGGGGGCGGGGCAATGGCAAGTACCTGCCCTGGTTTAAGCTTCAATGGATTATCCAGGTTATTGGTGTCAGCGATGAAGCGCCACATGGCACTATCGCCGTACTCATCAAAGGCAATCCAGTCGATGGTATCACCCTCATTAACCACTCGCCGTCTGTAACCAGGCTGGCCGGCAGTGGTGGGGTTCTGTCCCGGATAATGGCCCTTGTCTTCAGCCTGAAGGAAGGTGACATCCAGTGTGGCTCTCACTGGTGTCCCATCGTAGCGGAAGAGCGTAAACCGCTGCGAGATGTCAGTAATTACGGCTTTGAATAACCATGTTTTTCCCCACTGAAATTCAACCCTGGGCGGTCGTCCTTTAACGCTTGTCATATCGGTCAGCTTCTCGTTGATATTCATCAGTTTCCAGATTCGGTTGGTAACCTGACGAACATCCTGACCATCGGCGTAGGTATCAAAGAAAAGCTGCATCTTCAATGACATTGAATCGCCGCCACCGAATTCCAGCTGAGGCACATTTTTACCTTTAATCTTCTCCTTGTTCCAAGTGTTTTTCTTGCTGAAGGTGTACTCATTGGGATTGAACAGGCAGTCAATTGGCCGCTCACTGGAGACATCCAGGTTAATTATCCTAGCTTTCTCCGGCTTGGTGCTTGTCTTTCCGAAGCCATTCATATCCTTCTCCTAATATACTCCTAAGGCACGTTCCCTCTCGGCCATCAGTCTTCGTTTCAGAATCCCGTAAACGTCAACAGCGATAGCATCGATATCTGGAGCAGCTACATGTTCACCCTCTTGTTCAATACCTTCTGCGCCGTGTTCTTCTTGTCTGGCAATCTGGGAAGAAGCTGTTACAGGCGTGCTGCCGACCGGGGCTAACGCTAGCTCAGTCACATTTGGATACCTAGAAGAAGGTAACTCAGGTATAGTAGTATACATATTTGTAAGCAACTCTTCACCAGGAGCACCACTGAATTTTGCCTTTGGTTCTATCGAGGAGGCTACCGGCAACTCCAGTGCCGGCTGACGGACATTCTTGTTGCCCGGTGAAGAGGGTACATATTCTTGCTTATACAGAAATCCGTATTCTTCACTCCTACCGGATAGCGGAGCATAAGCTTCCGATTTGAAGAGTTGCTGAGATGGCGAAATCATCATATGGCGGCTGCTTTTATGAACAGGTAACGGTCGAATAGTTGAGCCAGCAAAGGACGAAGGCTCTCTATAGAGCAAGGTTCTGTTCACCTGTCCTCTTGTATAACCTTCGCCAATGCTACCATGTTCCGGAGTAACCAGATTAAGCGTATCTGAACTTTGGCTCACGTCAGCCACACCTTCAGTTTGGTATCCAAAGGCGATATTCTGTCCTGCCAGCTCTACTGATGACCTGGCTACCGGTTTATGCCATGCAGGCGATGTGCGCACTGAGCTTTTACGCTCTATTTTGGCAAGTTGTTTTGACCTTGCCAGTGCGGGCAGTGCATGAACGGCCTGTAGAATTGGGGTACCTGATACTCCAATTTGGGACATATTAGCTAGGAGAGGCATAGCAACTTGGCCAGCTATCACGGTGTTGGGCTCTCCTTGGGTCTCAATGGCTTTCGGGTGGTAGAAATGTTGTGTCGAAAAAGCGTGCCCCTCACTGATTCCCTCGCCAGTTACTTGAGGATGTGCTTCCATGGGCCTATGCAGGAAAGTCATTCGCTGAGTTATGGGCCTCAAGACCCGGGACAACCTTTGGCTCAGGTCAGTATGCTGAGGTTGCCATTTAACATAGGCCAGCTTATCTTCAACACCCTTAATCTGCCTCTGGTCAACCTTTCGAATCCGGTAAGATTGGTAAACATCAGGGAGACTGAGACTGCCGCTCTCCTCAACATAGGGCGATACGACCTCAGCGTTACCCTCAGCCTCCAGGCGGTCTAAAGTCTGCTTAGTATCGAGAGGCGTAGATGAAGAGGAGGCATGAGTGTGGCGGAGCAGTTCAGAGGTAGTATCAGGTAGTCCCACTCTAGCTTCAGGCGATAAAAATAGATTCTTAATGCTCACAGGATGGGCTTCGTCGGCGGTGTGGACTGATTGCCTTTTCGTAGTGAAGGGCAATGGCTCATCAATAGATTCTTTCAGGTAGTGCCTATCTGGCATCTTCTTGGTATGGAGAGGCAAGGTTGTATCACTGGCAGCAAACGGAAAGTCGCCAGTGTTAGTGAGCAATCCCCTCCTCACTGATGGCGGTGAAAGCAGTTCACTATTAATCAAGGGATAGGCTTCTTCTGCGGTGTGAACTGGTTGCCTTTTCGTAGTGAACGGCAATGGCTCGATAGGTTCTTTCAGGTAGTGCCTATCTGGCATTTTCTTGGTATGGAGTGACAAGGTTGTATCACTGGCAGCAAACGGAAAGTCGCCAGTGGTAGTGAGCAATCCCCTCCTCACCAACGGCGGTGAAAGCAGATCACTATTAATCAAGGGATAGGTTTCAGCTGCCTCGTAGCCCGGTTGACCTTCTTCAGCGTCACTTAAGGTTGGGAGAAGATTATCAGGATAAAGCTTATTTTCCTGTATACTTCTACTTAGTTTCCTGTCTGCTATGTCATCCGTTGTCTGAGTAAAGCGGCTCCTCCACATGGGGCGTCTTGGAAACCAGGGGAGGTCGAGCGTTCGCTGCCACACAGGTGGGACAAAAGTGGCTTTTCTCCGAATATAATCAAAGGCTCTCGATAATAGAGGCAGACGAACGGCCCGTGAGGCAGCAGAAGCCAGACTACCTTGCCCTATCACCCATCTCGTTAATCGGCTAGTGCTTTCGCCAAGGTGACGAGATTGCCGCCGAATATATGAAATTAAGGGTGGCATGTTTATATGTACAGATTCTTGAGCATTAAAGGGCAATGCTTGGTCAGGCGAGCGTTTCAGTAACCAGGCGTTCAGTTCCTGGCTCGTCTGGGTTTTACTTTGTTGGCTATTCGAGGTGCCTTCGTCTTGCGGCATTATGCTATCTCTCCAAGTCTATTGTTATGTCAGGGTTTCTATTATCTGAGCAATAAGGCCAGGTTTATCTTTCATTCCCGACAGGTCTGTTTCTATACCATGGTGAGCAAACTCTAGAGTCTCTACGGCAATGGCTGCCTCATCGGTCTTGAATGCAGGACCTACCCACTTAACCGGGAAGGCCTTATTCAGTGTCCACCGCACCGATTTTCCTTGCACTACATTGCTGTAGAGGGTTATCGTGACCTGCCGGAAGTCAAAAGGCTGGCCACCGAGCAACTTACTTTCCATCTCTTTATACCATTCATAGATCTCGTTGGATGTGGTGAAGCCTCGTTTCAATGTAATATTGGAATATTTGGTTCTACCGGGGAACTGATGCACATATTCATTGAGTCCCCCCTCTTGATAGGTAAAAACCTCAGTGGACATTTCTAGACCAGAGCAATCGCTGAAGGCAGCCTCCGTAATATCCCCAATTTGAACGTGGAATTTGAAGGTGGCGAAGGGGTCAAACCGTTTCGCTGTCTTCGTAGTTAAGCTCTCAATTATTGACATCACCATAGCTTATCCTCCTGATTTAGGTAGTCGCTCTCTTTCCAAAATCAAGTCATGCTGCATTAGGCGGTAAACCCTGTCTGCAATCTCCATACCATTTATTTGAGGAATTGATTCAGGCCCTTTTTCAGCCAAAGCTTTCGTTGCCCTCTGCTCGCTGACCTTAGCTCGCTCTTCTTTACTTTCTTGGTCTTTGGTCAGGGTTTTATTTTTGGCGGGAGCTGGCAGAACCGCCCCGGCATGGGAATGTGTCCTTGCCAAAGCTGCCGGTGCCCGAAATGTCTCCATCTGCCTTCGGGTGCTCACATCCAAACGTTGCTCTACGGCAAATAGGGGGCGATGCCTTTGAGTGATCTTCTCAATTGATTCACCTCGCTTAGCTTGGAGATTGAAAGAGACAATATTACGTTCTGCCCAAGCCATAGCTTCAGTGCCGGCATTCCCTATGTGCTCTAGCACATTTCCTCCTTTTCAAGACGCCGTATTAACCGGCTCCCGCCTTATACCACTTCGCTCATTTTTCGGTTTATCTCGGCTATCTTCTCCGCCCACTGACGGCGGTCCTGGTGCTCCATCTCCAGGATTTCCTTAAGCGGCCAGTGGAAATAGTAGGCGATGTAAGCTACCTCCTCTTGCAATTGCTCGAGGGGGTAGCTTACTATTCCCCCAAGTTGCCAAAGTCCACCTCGAACTCGTGATTACACTCGGGACAGCTGGTCGAGATTTTGGTCGTTCCGTCCTCGTTTATTCGACGGTAGAAGTCCTGAAGATAGGCGAAGTCTGCCGAGAACAGGTTCTCAATGATCCCCGTATTGACGTCGGAGAGGCTACCAAGTTTGGCTATCACCCGAGCCAGGAGCATGACAGCTAAATACGCCTGGTTTGCCTTTACACGAAGGTCACGGAGAGGGGTAATCTCGTCCATCGCCGTCGCCAAGCGCATTGTTCCCTGCTTGTGGAGATTACCGTCCTTATCAACGTAGCCGCGTGGCAGGGTAAACTCGAATTCCGTTTGTAGAGTCATTTCTTAAGCCTCCTATGCACTACGTTTTATAGCCTCGTGGGCGATGGTCAACTCCTCAATGCCAATTTCGTTGCTGTCAGACTTAGGACTGGGGCCGCTTATTTTCAGCGGCCATGCGTTCACGAAATCCCAGCGGGCTGCCTCAGCGCCATCCCGGTCGAACATAACGATAGAACCGTTTTTGCGTGCATCTTTCGCTTTGCCGTCTACAACCAGTTGGCGCCAGTCCCACATGTCCATGCTTGAGGTGATACCGCGCTTCAGGGTGACATCGCCCCACTTCAGCCGGCCTGGAATCTTAAGGATTATTTCTATGCCCTTCTCGTTGACTACCTTTTGCTCGATAATCTCGTTCTCAGAGCCCAAGCCACTGACTTCGGTGAAGTAACCCGTAACTGCTCCTCCTACTTCGATGGCGAAATTAAAACCAACTAATGGATCTTGCCTTCCTGGTTCTTCATTAGCAGCAGGCATGTTCGTTACCTCCTTGTGTTTATTCCTTTATTCTTATTCAGATGTTTCTGACCCGACAGCCCACTGGCTGATGCGGAAGATGACAAATTCAGCCGGCTTCACCGGTGCCATACCTATTTCGATGATTACCTGTCCCAAGTCCCGCACAGCGGGAGGGTTGGTCTCCTCATCGCACTTGACGTAGAACGCCTGTGCTGGAGTAGCCCCGAACAGTGCCCCGGTACGCCACACATTGGTCAGGAAAGCTGTAATGTCTCGCCTGATGCGCGCCCACAGGTCCGGATCATTGGGCTCAAAGACAATCCATTGAGTGCCCCGCTCGATAGATTTTTCCACAAAGTTGAACAGGCGTCTGACATTGATATAGCGCCATGAGGCGTCACTGGAGAGTGTTCTGGCACCCCACACCCGAATGCCACGACCGGAAAAGGCGCGAATACAGTTAACACCATTTGGGTTGAGGATATCCTGCTCACTCTTGGTGATCTGAATCTCCACACCCATGGCGCCCCTCACCACTTCGTTAGCCGGTGCCTTGTGGACGCCGCGTTCGGTGTCACTGCGGGCATAGACACCAGCCATGTATCCACTGGGCGGTACCAGGATGCTTTCACCATTGCCCAGAGGGTTGGCTACTCTGAGCCAGGGATAGTAGACGGCACCATACTTGGTGTCATAGCCGGCTTCATCCATTCGCCACTCTTTCATCTTCTGGGGGCTAAGCCCTGGCGGGCAATCTATGAGGGCAAAGCGATCCTTCATGTTCTCGCAGTGGGCAATCATGGCCAGCTGGACCGCCTTCACTCCCTCCATGGATATATCACCTGCCTGATAGAGTGCCATGAGGTCGGGAACGCAGAGCATGGTGACGTCTTCAGCCACCTCAAAGCCGGAGAGTCCGCTTCGTTCGGAGGCATCGCCAACGATGACGCCACTGGAAACCGGTACTAGGGCGCTAGATTTGGCTTCAGCCACTGTCAGCGAATATGTGCCAGGGTTTGGTACTCGCTCCGTCATGCTAAGCTCTGACACCTTCTCGGCGACCTGGATCAGCTTGGATTGCTTGTTAACCACGTCTACCACGTTGCGGGCTGCTTTGGCTTTGCTAAAGCTGAGGTTTTCAAATACCTCCTCAGTAGCGCCACGGCGCACAATGAGGTTGAACTGGTCTTCAGAAACATCCTCACCGCTAGGCTTAACCACCTCGATGGAAATCTCAGCTCCCTCGGGACCAGCTTCCAGAGCAGTAATGGTCAGGCTTTCGATGGATGGCTGGGTATGGCTAGGCAAAGCAGCTACCGCTTTTGGTTCAGCCGCTTCTTCTTCGCCTCCTGGAAGCCGGGTAACATAGCAGCGTCCACCCCCATTCTGGAAGTAGCCGTAGACAGCCTGAGCCAGATAACCCCCCTTGATGAAGCCACCAAAGGTGCCGACGAACTCTGTGAAGTTTGGGACAAATGTTGGCTGGTTGGCCGGCCCCTGCTCGGCAAAGCCGACAAAGGCAGCACATGCAGTACCGACTCCCTCGATAGGCTTGGTGCCCCGGTCTATTTCTTCAACGTATACACCGGGTGAAAGATATTCTGGTGACATAGTATTACTCCTTTCTGTGAGTAGTCGTGCCGGACTATGTCTCAGGTTGTCCCTTGCCGGCACTTAAGAGACAACGCTATCCGTTGATTTCCCCTGCTTATCTCATCCTACCACCTCCTTTGTGCAAGGATGGCTGCTTTTCACACCTCAAGGTCATAGCTGGTACCTGGTACGGTGACTGACGTCTCCCGAACCTTTTTGCCTGAGAGCAGAACCTGAAAGGTATGCTCACCAGTAGCAAGCTTGGTGAAGTAATATCGGCCCTGCTCATCCGTCACGGCCGTCATGCCAGCTTCTTTGGCAACCACCTTAGCTTCAGGGATACCCTGAGTTGGCTCTCCTTCTTTGTGTACTACCCCGGTAATCTGCACCAAGCGCTCAACATCTGTATCCGGTGGTTTGAACTCGAGTACTTTTGCCTTGACCACTGGTGCTGTGAATGCCATAGCTGGATCGAGAGGTACCGTAACTACATAGTTAATAGATGGCTTAATCTCATTGTCCAGAGCTGACCAGAAATCAGCCGGGTTATTGAAGAGTCCATCCGGCTGAGCAGTTGCTGTCTTGATGGGATGTTCCTGCCCCAGAAGCTGCCCAGAGCGTACCTCTTCTGGCAGTCCGGGATTGCGAAACAGGGTCAGCAACACCTGCCACAGCAGATGGTGCTCGTCCACAATATCACTGGTCCAAACAGTTATGAGGTAGGAGAGGTCTATGCGGCTGGGATTCTTTTTCCGTGTAGCAGTACCGTTCTCGTCTCTGGTGATGGCAAATTCGGTGCCGCGCAGCTGGTGGTTCTCCCTGATGTCGTAGAGATAAACATTGATTGTTGGCTTGGAGATAGATGCTGACCACTCCCTATCCGGTGTTTTAAAGTCGATATCTACCGCCGCCGGGTCAATCTCCCCCTTCTTTATCAGGAGTTGTTTTATAGATTCATCAAGATCACTTATCATCGTGTCAGTTTAATCCCCCATTACACTAACCATGTTTCCGACAGGTTTGTTATTCGCCTGATGTTCTCTCGGTGTTAACAGAGTTTTCTGCCTTGAACAAATCAGGATTGATAATCATTTTGTCGAAATCAAGCCATATTCGATGGTCGCTACGGCAAGAATACTGGCGGCACACGGCGGGACGGTGCTCATAAATACTACAGGCGAGCGTATC
>CAZXWQ010000014.1:13848-20010 GCA_964644545.1 uncultured Dehalococcoidales bacterium
TTTAGCCGCTTCTCCACTGCCTTCTTACGCTGGTCCAGCTCATCAACCCCGATGATTCCTTTAGCCACCAATAGCTCAATCAGTGAATAGAGATTAGCTGACGCCTCATATACCTTCGTGGCGTTTGTGTCGAGCTGGCGGTAGGAATAGAGGAAGCCCTCCAGTATCTCTTCAGTCTCTATCTGGTGTCCGTTTGTCTTTATGGCCATGATTTCCTCCTTCGATGGCTTAACTTCAACAAGACTTCCGTCTCATGCTCGAGCAGGTAAAGAGAATAGTATTTTCACAAGACGGGGATTAGCTACTGTGAAGCTCGTACCCGAACGCACTACAATCGACCTCTCCTGGTAGTGCTCTAATCCAGGTACCACCTTTTACATAGACCTCCTCTTCCTTGCCGTCAATAGTCCTTTTCTTCTTAGAGAATCCTGATGTGACTATTTTCGCAGCCGGATCCCCTATCTCACCACTAGTTGGGTCATAAACCGTACCGTTGACCTTAGCCACCCAGTGCTCGCTAAAGAAGAACCGGCGTCCTTCACCAGCCCCGTAGTCCGACCCAGCGTCCTTTAAATTGCCGTTAGTGTTTTGATCGATAAAGTTCGGCAACGGCTTTGTAGTGAACCATTCTTGCGTAAGCTTTTCAACACTAACGGCAACACCAACGGCCCCGAACACTTCCTTGAGAGCCTCAGAAAGGGGTTTACAATACGAGGGACCCTTCCCAGCCACTAAAATATTTACGGCACTCCCAGTTTTGTAATTTACATTTTTGTCTTGGCACCATTTGATGAAGTTGTCAAACACTGCCTTGGCAAGAGCTTCTTTGGCTAAGCTCTTATCAACATCTTTTATAATTTCACTTATTGAGCCAGCCTTCTTGGCAGCTTCTTCCGCTTGCCTCTTTTCTATGTGGACGATACGATAAGCTTCCCCCGCCTCATCTCGTAACTTCTTAATCCATTTCCATATTTTCTGTTTTTCAGCACGCCTTGTAGACGACTTCCAATCCGCTATTACTTCACTGATTTTATCCAAGGCAGCTATTCGCTTATCAACAGCCTCACCCTTTAGGCTATGATACTTGCTAACAGCTTCATCAATTGCCTGTAGTTTTTTGGCTCTCTTTTTACCTTTACCTTCAGACTTTGCCTGCCAGACATCAGGATTGAGTAAATCATCATCTCTTTGAATGACATCAGATGGAGACTTTAATATTAAATTGCGGGCAATTTCTGTTTCTGTCTGACCCTGTAAATCACCATGTAATTGCCCGCCCCTCTGCTGCACAGTATGTGTCAACTCGTGGGCGAGCAACTGTTGCCCAGATGAACTACCCGGGCTGTATTCACCACTCTTGAAGAAGATGTCCTGTCCGGTAGTGAAGGCCCGGGCCTTCAGGGATTCACTCAATCCATGCGCTTCTGAATCCGTGTGGACTTTCACGCCGCTGAAGTCGGCACCAAAGGCCTGCTCCATAGGAACACGAGCCTCTTCTGAGATAGGCTGTCCGCTACCGCGGGCCTCGTTTATTCTCGTTTCCAGGTTCTCAGGTACTGTCGAGGGTTCGTTTACGGCTGGTTGCATCTGAACCTCTTCCTCTTCTTCTTCCTCTACCTGACGTTGCAGGAGTGGTTTAGCCTGTAGTTCCTCCTCTTCGGGTATCTCCTGACGCTGTGCCTCAGAGACCGGCTTCGGCATAACCTCTTCCTCTTCTTCCTCTACCTGGCGTTGCAGGAGTGGTTTAGCCTGCAGTTCCTCCTCTTCTTCTGGCACCTGGCGCTGTGCCTCAGAGACCGGCTTCGGCATAACCTCTTCCTCTTCTTCCTCTACCTGGCGTTGCAGGAGTGGTTTAGCCTGTAGTTCCTCCTCTTCTTCTGGCACCTGGCGCTGTACCTCAGAAGATGATATTTTTTGGGTAACCGTGTTGGCAACCCTGTCAGCTTCCTGCTCATAGACATCACCGGGCTGACTAACGGTGAGCTTAGCCTGGACCGCCATTGAGTCTAACAGGCGCTGCACGTACCTGTTTCCATAGGTCTGCTGCAGACGCATTACAATATTGGCTCGCTGTGTATCGGAATGGGCCTTCGCCAGCAACGCAGCGTGCGCGTCCATCCGTGGCTGAAATGGGGTTTCAGCAATGGGAAATGTACCCGGCTCCCACGCATGAAACTGGTCAAATAATGGCTCAGACTTCTTCTTCCTGGGCCGCTGCTTCTGGTCTCCCTCTTCTTGCTTTTTCTGACTCATTTTTTGATGCTCTGCCATCGCCTGACCTCTGATAATTTTTATCCCTTCACCAGCTCGAAGTATCGGTCAAACTCACCCTCGGTACACAGCTTGCCCATCTTCTGGTACTCACGTTTAGTAGCTCGTATCAGGTTCTCGGTATTGATGTAGCCGCCATCTTCTGCCGCCAGGAAAGCCGCCCCAAGAGCAATGTTCTTGATGTTGCCCCCGGTTATCCTAAACTGCCGAGCCATGAATTTAATGTCTGTGCCCTCAGTCAGCGGTGTCTCAGGCGGGAATATGCTCCTCCAAATGCGATAGCGTTCGGATTCTTCAGGAATAGGGAATTCTACAGCAAAGTGCATCCGGCGAGAGAAAGCCTCGTCCATATTTTTTCGCAAATTGGTGGCCAGTATCACGACTCCGTCATACTCGTCCATCTTTTGCAGTAGATAAGCTACCTCAATGTTTGCGTAGCGGTCATGGGAATCCCGCACCTCAGAACGTTTGCCGAAAAGCGCATCAGCCTCGTCAAAGAAAAGGATGGCATTTGAAGTCTGCCCCTCCCTGAAGATACCGTCGAGATTCTTTTCCGTCTCGCCAATATACTTGCTCACAATAGCGGACAGGTCTATTTTGTATAGTTCCAGCCCCAGCTCATGGGCGATAATTTCAGCAGCCATAGTTTTTCCCGTACCTGACGGGCCAGCAAAAAGTACATTTAGCCCTTTGCCCAAGGAGAGTTTGCGCTCAAACCCCCAGTGACTGTAGACAGTGTGGTAATGCTTAACATAGCTGCAGACCTCACGAAACTGCTCCATTTGGTCTTTGGGAAGGATAATGTCATCCCAGTCATATCTTGGCTGTATCTTATGCGCCATGGTACTAAGAATCTCTCGGGATTGCTTATGGCAAGCCGAGTAGAGGTCCTGCTTGGTTACCAGTCCATTTCCTGAGTCTCGCCATTTCGCCAGATTTCGAGCCGTGGTTATCGCATCACGGATCTGACCACCACTAAATCTGAACTTATTGGCCACATCACTTAAGTCAACATCAACTGCCAGGGCTGGAGCACCATTACAGTGCTGCTGCCAGAGTTGCTTTCTTACCAGATAGGAAGGGACAGGTAACTCGATATCGATAAAAGATTTATGTTCTAGTCTTCCTCTGGGTTGCCAGTTCTTTTCGCCGCTAAGGAAGACCAGGTGGGGGTAACTCTCCAGCTCCTTTATCACCGCTTTATAGGCTGGTTTAATTCCCTTTTCGTCTCTCAGTAATAGGTCATATCCATCTAAATAGATGGCAGCATTTTGTAATATTCCTTCGCGAAATATAAGTGGCACCAGTAGCTCAGGAGACACATCTACTGAGACCATTTCATTGAGGTCAACATAGAGCATCGGTACACCCAACTCAGCGCAGACAGCCTCCGCCGTTGTTTGCTTGCCGACACCATAGGTTCCACATAAGTGGCAAATAAGTGCCTTACCTTGATATTGCGTTATGAGCTTGGTTAAAAGTTGTTTCATCTCCTGGGACAGGATTACGTCCGATAGTTTCACCGTGGGATAGACCAAATGGGTGAAAGGTAATAAATGAGCCTCAATTGCGTTGGTTTCCAGCAGATAGTTGGTAATGCGCTCATCCACATGGATAAATTTGGCAAACAGGGTAGTTGGGCCCGGAATATGGTCGTCATGTAAGCCTATCAGATGGTACTTCAGAAGAGGGGCTTCGGGAGAAAAGGCTGGTCGCGCCTTCAGCATATCCGTATACGAATTACAGAGCAGTTGCAGGACAAGATTGACGGTTGGGCTTTTTTTAGTCATGTCGTCTTGCAGATAAGCGTAGAGCCTCTGATACTCCAAATCCAGCTCGGGCAGAAGACATACCAACAGGATATCAAGGTTAAAACTAGACAAGCCGAATAGCCGTTCTAGCTCGTTTAATCTAAATGTCAGTCCGCGCCGTAGGCTTTCTTTCTTTTTCGCGGCGAGGTATTCTTCATATTGTTTTAGAGATTCTGCTAAAGTTCCTATGGGTGAATTCTCTGCCCAAGATGACTGACCTTCTTGTTGAACTTGCTGAAAATGTATTTTACTGATGATGGCATCTATTTGCTTTTCGGAGACATAGAGCCCCTTAAAATCGTCCTCCTCCGCTCGGCCATTGTTCTTGCGCATATTCAATAACCTCAATTGAACTTTTAGTTCAATCCGTTTGAACTCTGCCAACAGAAGGTCCATGCTACTCTGGAAATATTCACTCATCTGAACCGATGTCTCCAATACCTTCCCTTCCCGGTGAACAGCCCCCTCCTGTCCCATCAACAACGCTGGCTCAATCCGTTTGCCGAACACTAAATTTATGTAGAAATATTAGCAGGTAGAAGTTAATTGATAGTTAATTTATGATTAATTATCAGTAAATCGGCACAAGAGCCTTGCGAAAATAGCATTATTAACTATACTCTCATACCAAATTTAAGAGAGTGTTTATTAACCTCAACCCCTCTATCCCACTCTCTTACCTACACTCCTCCATCTCTTGGCAAGGGAAAGGATTCAGGTGGATGGGCTGCTAAACAATCTCAAATTAAGACTCTTGCCTATGAGTTTTCTAATATCTTGGACTCTAGGATGCCAGCGTTTGATGGACTCAAGGAGTGACCGAAGAGTAGAAAGAATCTGGAGGAAAGAAGGCTTGAAGGTGTCACAGAAACAGCCAAAGCGGGGGCGTTTATGGCTCAACGACGGGTCCTGTGTCAGATTAAGGCCGGAGCACAGGGACCACGTCTGGAGCTACGACTTTGTTTAAGATAGGACTGAGAGAGGTGGGAAACTGCGTATTCTGGTCATCATCGACGAATACATCAGGGAATGCCTGGAGGTATTGGTAAAAAGACAGATCACATCGCAGGATGTGATTGACCAGTTATTCGAATTATTCATCTTCAGGGGGATACCGGAGCACATCAGAGCAAATAATGGTGCTGAGTTTACCGCCAAGGCAGTGAGGAAGTGGCTTAACCGGCTGGGAGTGAAACCCATCTTTATTGAGCGCGGTAGTCCCTGGGAGAGTGGTTATATTGAGTCATTTAGTGGCAAGCTACGGGACGAACTCCTGAACCGGGAGACCTTCACGACACTGAAGGAAGCGAAGGTATTGATTGAACAATGGAGGAGAGAGTACAATCAGGTACGTCCTCATAGTGCTCTTAGATACCAGCCACCAGCTCCTGAAGCTATTTTAAACATGGTAGCGAGGTAAAAGGTGGTATCACTACTGGGCGCACCTCACAAGAGAGCCAATCGCGACACTTATGGCAGTCTACTGTTGACTATTGCCATTTATGCCAGGAAGTCTGACGTAAATGCATCATTTACCCATGCCTTCTACGTCAATCTCACGGCAATCTGCCTCAATTGCTTGACGAACCTCATCATTCAGCCTGCCGTTACCGTTCATATCGGTAACTAGAGGGAAGAGTAATGCTGCTAGTCCACTAACGTAGGCAGTGGCAAATGAGGTACCATGTTTGTAGCCATAGCAATTATTGGGCAGAGTGGAATAGATATTGAATCCCGGGGCAGCAACGTCTACCCAGTTACCGTAATTTGAAAGCGGAGCTAAGGTGCCTGTTTCCTGTATCGCCGCTACTGCAATACTATTATCGTAATATGCTGGATAGACTGGTAATTCACTGCCATCATTGCCGGCGGCAGCTACGATGACTACCCCCTTTCTCCAAGCGTAATCCACAGCATCTCTTAATCCTGACGCAGATTCACTTGTATCAATGCTTATATTGATTATATTTGCACCATTTTCAACCGCCCAGATGATACCATCAACTAATGCTGACACCTCACACCTGCCTTTATCGTCAGCTACTTTCACATTGAGTAGACGGCTATTTGGTGCTATCCC
>CAZXWQ010000015.1:0-19866 GCA_964644545.1 uncultured Dehalococcoidales bacterium
ACTTCCATAAATACCTCTCTCCTCTTTCAGCATTGGTCATTTTTGAATATTGGCATAACTGCTACTGCCCTGTCAAGCATGATTATGCCCATAGTATCAATTATTTTTCTGTTCTTAAAATGAATTATTTCTATTAAAAAAGGTGAAAATAATCAGAAAAGGGTATTGACAAATGTCCACATATATGCTAGCCTGTGGACAAATGGCACTATTATAAAGTGGAGAAGATGTATGTTTCCTGCTGAAATGGTGATACTGATGGCTATTGAGGTGGCTGGAGACTCCGTCAAAAGGCTACTGGACCGTCCAATGGATATCTCCGGCCAATACATTGCCAATCTGTATGAATCACTGGTCAGGCGCGGCTATCTGAAAAGAGAAAAGGACCGTGGGTTTAGTCTTACGGCAATGGGCAGGGAGGCACTGTCTGGATTCCTGCGTGAAAATGAACCAAGGGTAAGAGAACTGATAAATACACTGGAGGACCTGGGTATTAAACCTGGTATAAAGGTTGATGCTAAAGAGAAAGAGACCGTTGCAGTGCCGTAAATGGCTAGGCAAGGTATCTGCAAACGGCCTTTCTTTTCATTTTGGGTGCCCGCAACTCGGTAGCGGGCAGCCGTCTCCTTTCTTTTTGGGGGAGTTATGCTCTCCACCTCTAGAGGGCATAACTCCTCGTACCTTTACCATATTTCAATAGAGAAAAGGGGCTTTTATTCACCTGCTTCAAGAACACTATCAGACGGTTGTACACGACCTCAATTCATGCTAAATGACTCTCAGATAGGGCAATATCCGGGGGATAACCTACTTCTTAGGACGCTTGCCACCAATCGGCGTAAGGTATTTCTGAAACTCTTCCGGGTTCTTCAGCCCACGCCGGTAAGCACATTGAAGACACTGCTCATACCAGCCATCTATATCGCTGCTAATAAAAAGGTCGCCCAGGCATCGAGGACAGCTCTTAAACCGCCACAGCACCATATAAATAACCCCTTCACTAATACTTACTACCTTTAACCACCCTATTCTAGACAACGAGAAATACACTGTATGTGATTTTTGTCTCATTATGGAAGGGTGAAAAGGAACTAATTGAAGGGCGTAGATATGAATGAGCCAGTGAGGTACTTGGCAAGGTCATTGCAGGAAATAGATAAAGCAGGCTCTGGCTCTATATTACTCCTCGATGACTATTTCAAAGGGGCAGGATATAGCTTCAGTCGGGCATACGTCTTCGCACAACGTGCACCAGTGGGTGCACCGGCGGCACTCTTCTTTCTCAATAATAGTGATAACATTTTCTACCAGCACCAGGATGTTGCAGGTGCATACAGTGACGCACAAACCACAGCCATTACACTTTTCTCGGTCTATTTCAGGTAATTGAGTCAATAGAATTGACCTCCATCTGCTACTATAGCTTAATCTCTGGGCTCGCTATCTGTCTGTAACCTTTATCTCATGAAGATGTTCCAACCAGCTCTTTAAGTGCTTCTCTATCAGTAATCGCAATCCGGCGGTGCTCCAACCTGATAGCTCCTTCCTCCTCCAGGGCTTTAAGCGACCGGGCAACTACCTCACGAGCAGTGCCTGCCATAGCTGCCATTTCCTGCTGTGTGAACTGTGGTATGCGGCCGCTTCCATCACCAGCGTTCTCAAGAAGTATCTTGGCTACTCTGCCGATGACCTGCTTGAAAGAAAGGTCTTCAACCAGTGATACAAGCTGGCGCACTCGGCCGGCCAGTTCCTTGACGATATTCATTGCCACCTGTGGATAGTCCTCGAGGATAGAACGCAAGTCGTTCTTTCTTATACCATAGAGAACAACCGGCCCCATAGCTTCAGCGCTTGCCGGGTTCGGCCCACCATCTAAGAGGGGAACACTATTCAAGGGCTCGCCGGGACGTACTATGCTGAGAATCTGCTCCTTTCCATCAACTGATGTCTTGAATACTTTTACCGCACCAGAGACGTTAAAATAGAGTGCCTCCGCTGCCTCACCTTCAAGCAGAATTACCTCTCTTCGCTGAAATGCCTTCTCGAAAACAAACTGCTTGATGGAATCAAGCTCAGCAGGGCTCAGCTCTGAAAAGTAGGAGATAGACTTTAGAAACTCTGCATCGACAGCCATAGACATGCTCACTCTGCCAGCTTAACGGACCTTGACCTCAGGTTTTAACTAAGATTATACCAGATTCTACCGGGATTCAGTAAGAACAGGCACCAGACCATTGTTGGTAACAAGGCAAAAGTCACATACAGGCACTAGCTCTTTACCTAAAATGCTAATAGGTCGAGCAAGTGAGACCCAGCTTAAAGCAATAAAATAAAGGAGGTTATTGATGACAATCGAAAGATGGGGAACATCAAGAGGTCTAATACCATGGAGGCTACTCAGAGAGCTGGAGGAACCGGGACGGCGCAAAGAAAAAGGAGAAGGCTGGCACCCTAATCCGTGAGTCCAGATTCAAAAAGCTCACCTTGCTGGTGCTGACATGGGATTCACTGATTTTCATGTCATTGCGTCCTTCCCTTTGGGAAGGATTCCGCTGAAGGGCGAAGCAATCCCGCCTCCATTTTAAGAGATTGCCACGTCGCCCTTCTGGGAAGGACTCCTCGCAATGACAGTTGGGGGTTACCCTCAGAGAATTCACGGATTAAGGCTGGCAGTTAGGCTAATAACATCTTACTGTCTTGTTTCTCAACATTCTTGTCAGGGAACATTTGAGTCATATTTTCCTTATACGGGTAGGCCCAACCAGCCAATTACTCATATCTAGCCTGCACGGCGGGTAGCGCCCCACCGTTGGAATCCTGCCGCAGCGACTAATGCTACAAAGCAGATTGTCCCCCAGATAAATGGCGGGTTCTTTGGAAAGGCATCAAGCAGGACTCCACCCAGTAATGGTCCTAGCGATATACCCAGTGTTTGCCCTAATCCAATAAACCCCATGTATTGCCCTCGCCTGTCTTCTGGAGCGAGGTCAGCCACTACCGAAAGCGTTAGCGGAGAGAAAACAATCTCCCCGGCAGTAACGACAGCAATGGCTGCAACCGCCCAGCTAAAATTTCCTACCCAGCCAATGGCAAGATATCCCAGACCGTAGAGGAGTGCTCCTAAAATGAGGCCATTGGCACTTGACAGGCGGCCGACTACGCGGGCTACCGGGTACTGGAAGATAACTACTATCAGTCCATTAATAGTGAGTAAGAGACCAAATTGTGCTGTGGAAAACCCGAGGCGGTCTACCGTAAAAACCGAGAGGGTGCTGCCAAGCTGCCCCATAGTCAGGAATACCAGGAGACTTAGGCCGGTGAACATTAAAAAATTACGGTCATTGATAACAGAGAGCATGCTGCTGTATCCTAGTCGCTCGGTGGTCCCGTGAAAGGACTCCCGCAGAAAGAACAGGATAAGGCAGAAAGCAAGTGCCCACGTTAGAGTTGTCACTCCAAAAAGCCAGGCATAGGGCAGGAAAGTAATCAGATACCCTCCCAATGCCGGGCCAGCAGCAAAACCCAGGTTGCCTCCTACACGCAATAACCCGTAGGTCTCGTTCAGGCGTTCCTTCGGAGACAGGTCAGCTACCATTGCTGCAATGGCAGGGCGTATCGTTGACAGAATAGACCTGCCAGCTATGTAGATGACCATGATAGCCCATATCGGGGCTGAAATACCAATGGAGACTGCCAGTCCTGAGTACATGACTATGCTTATCCCTGTGACTCCAAGCAGAATCCGGCGGCGACCAATCCGGTCTGTAAGCATCCCACCCACCATCTGTGTAGTGGCAGAGCAGAGTCCGGCAATCAGAAACATGATTCCGACAAGGGTCATGGAAAGGCCACGCTCCTGGTACAGGTACAGTGCTAAAAAGGGAAGGCATATAGAGAACCCCGCAGAAGTAAAGAGCTGGATAGCAGTGATGACCCATATCCCTGACTCGAACCGACCAAAAACGTCGCTGCGTAACCCTCGAATTACTGTTGATAATGAGTTCATGTTCAATCACACAAGTATAAATACCTTTGCTTATCTTTGGCTTCCTTGTTGTCCCTCATTTTATCGGATGGATTTTTGCCACAACGGGCAGTGTAGCACTCTTTGTTAGGTCACCAATTGATAACCGGTGTGAGGAATTGCGCGCTGAGGAGTAGTTTATAGAATATCGAATAGACCGTGCTGCTTTACAGCACACCTTCTACAAGCGTGGAAGTGTCCTGGACACCCTGGATACTGCGTACATCGCCGACAACTGTCTTGGCCAGCTCAAAGAGGGTTTTGGCTTCAGCTATAGCTACGGCATCCCACTGCCCGAACACCAGGTCTACATCCAGAATACCGGGGGTAGCACGAACTTAGGCGAGCGCATCCGATTCTAACCCCGGCAGTAACTTGAGAGAATGTAGCACTTCACCATTTGACAGCATTATACTACCCGCCAAGAACATTAGCAAGCAGCTGCAATGCTCTGCAATTGACAGTGAAGTGGAATGTATGTAAGGTAAGATGAAAATATCTTGAGGGGATAGAAATGAGCTTTTCTGATAGCCACTGCCATCTGGATGGGTATGAGCCCGAGCGGCTGGCCCATGTGCTTGAGCAAACCGGAGCCAAGCAGGTTGACATAATGGTAAGCGTGGGGATGAGCCTGAAGTCTTCGGAAGATACGATTCGGTTGGCTCAGTCTCACGAGAGGGTCGTCGCAGCAATCGGCATTCACCCCTGGAATGCTATCCCGGTAACTGACGATTTGCTCGGGCAGCTTGACCGGCTTGCCAGGAGGGAAGGTGTGGTAGCTCTCGGTGAGATTGGGCTCGACTATGCTCGCAGCCCCGAAACCAGGGAGATTCAAATTGAACTGCTGAAATACGAACTGTCCCTTGCCATCGATACCAGCCTGCCCGTTAATATTCATTGCCGTGAAGCCCACCAGGACATGATGGAGCTACTTGGTAAAGAGATAGGTTCTGGATTAAAGGGAATGCTCCACGGCTTTTCCGGCGATACGGCAGAACTTAAGGATTGGCTTGGGCTGGGTTTCTACGTGTCTATCGGCAGGGGCGTCTTAATGGATGATGCCGATTCCCTTCAGGCGGCGGTTCGCGAGATTCCTTTAGACCGCCTCCTTACTGAGACCGATTCAACACCCCGCAGGGAAGGAGCAAGCCCTGCCGATGTTATACCGGTTGCCGAGAAACTGGCATCTCTCAGGGGGACTACCGTTGAGGAGATTGCCAGCGCTGCTACTGCAAACCTGAAGCGCCTTCTCGGATTGTAACTCAGAGAAATTAAAAAGGAGACAAGAATATTGATATTTCTATCTAGCTAACACTACCTTGCTTACTTCCTGCTCTTAAAAGCTCAGCCGTTTCTCTGGTATTTTCTTCCAGGTCTATTAGTAATACAAAAATCTCGGCAACGGCTAACAAACCTACCCAGCTTACCACAGAATATACTATACCAAAAATAGCGTAGAGTATACTTAAGTTTCCAAATGTAGAGCCCATGGTTATCGCCAAGACAATAGAACTAATGATGCCCAAGACTAAAACTATCCACCCAATTACTTTAAAGATAGTCGCTGCGGTCTGTAAAAATTTATATTTTCTATTCATTTGACACCTCCTTACCAGCAAGATACATGAACCCGTATCAGTGAGCAACCCTGACATTAACACAGGCTGGCAAACCGGAAGCAAACGCCCTTTCCAGGGCGGGACGGATATCCTCAGGCTTCTCAACTGCCTCCCCATAGCCGCCGAGAGCCTCTACCACCTTGTCGTAGCGGACAAACCCGAGCTGAGTCCCAACAACCCTGTCTGCCCCCTTGAATTGCTGGAGTCGTACAATCATCCCCCAGCCTCCATCATTGCTGACTACTGATACAATAGGAAGGTTATGCCTCACCATTGTATCGAATTCCATCGCGTTTAGCCCGAAGGAGCCATCGCCACTGAGCAGCAGCACCTGCTTGTCCGGCCTGGCTAACCTGGCTGCCATGGCATAGGATGGCCCTATCCCAAGAGTACCTGTGGGCGTAACACCGATAAAGTGTCCCGGTTCATAGCATCTCAGAGACATGAACCCCCAACCAGAAATCTCTCCCCCATCTACAATAGTAGTCGCGTCCCTGTCAATAAAATCGCGAATCTCCTTGCATAGCCTGGCGGGTTGAATAGGAACACTATCAGAATTCATTAGAGCCTCGAACTGCTCTTGCTGGCTTTTTACCTGCTCCCGGCATTCTTTAACCCAGGGCAGCTCCTTGCGTCCCTGGCACCTGTCCCGAGCCTCTTCTATCATCTGCTTGAGTACTGCCTTGACATCCCCGATAATGCCGACATCGATAGGGCGGTTACGACCGATTTCGGTAGGCTCGATGTCGACCTGAATCCACTTATTGTTTTCACTAAATGCCGGGGGGCGGCCAAATCCACGCCTGAAATCAAGCCGAGCCCCGAGCAGCAAAACTACGTCGGCTTGCTGGTTTCCAAATCCACGGCCACCAATAGCAAGCGGATGGTCATCTGAAATAATCCCGTGTCCCGCACTAACTGGTATCCTGGTGAGCTCCATGAGCTCCTGGAGTTCCTTTGAGGCTTGAGACCACCAGACACCACTACCGGCAGCAATCAGGGGCCTTTCAGCTTTCAGGAGAAGGTCAACGGCTTCCTTAATAAGAGCCGGGTCACCCTGCGGTCTGGATGTCGTCCGGTAATCAGCTGGAAGCGTAATATCTTCCTCCTTTACTTTGGCCTCAAGCACATCCTGCGGAAACTCCAGGTATGTAGGACCCGGTCTGCCGCTAAGAGCCTGCCTGAATGCCATGCTCACATATTCGGCAATCCGGTTGGTCTCATAGCCAGACCGTGCCCACTTGGTAACCGTTTGCGCCAGTGATAGTGAGTCCATGTCCTGCAGGGAGCCCCATTCAAATTCTTTCAGCGGGCTTCTCCCCCCGAAGACTATTATTGGGGCTGCTCTTCCCAGAGCATTCCAGAGACCGGTAACCGCATTGGTTACGCCAGGGCCTGCCGTGACCGCAGCGACCCCTGGCTTGCCTGTTACACACGCCCAACCCTCGGCCATAAACACGGCTGCTTGTTCGTGGCGGGTATCAATGACCCTTATCCCTTCGTCCAGGCACCCCTGGAAGATTGAATCTATGTGACCCCCGGACAGGGCAAAAAGATACTCTACTCCCTCCTGCTTCAGCACCTTGGCAACCAGCCGACCCCCGTTAATTTCAGCCATTATCTTGACTCCCTTCTAGCTAACCTTGATTACTACCATTCTAGCATTCACTGGGTTCTCTGACAACGTAGTTCTATGTGTCTCAGGTCCTGCCATTGCATGGTGTTTGCTGGCAGGGTATTATATGCCTTAGCGCAGTCCGTTAAGTAAGTTCATCAGGAGGTTAGTCATGTTGCCGTTCAGTGGGTTAGTGATACTGGATTTTACCCGGGGTTACCCGGGAGCATTTTCCACCATGATTCTCGGGGATTTTGGTGCTGAGGTCATTAGAATTGACCCTCCCGGTATGAAGAGCCCTGGGCTGGATGTTGACCCTGAAGAGTTAGCGGCTTACAACACGGTGTATCGAAATAAGAGAAGCATTATTATCAATCTCAAGAGCCAGGAAGGGCAGGCAGTTCTTCACAGATTGGCGAAGAAGGCTGATATATTACTGGAAGGCTTCCGTCCCGGTGTAATGGACCGTCTGAACGTAGGCTATGAAACCTTGAAAAAGATAAATCCCAGACTGATTTACTGCTCGTTGAGCGGATTTGGTCAGAGTGGCCCCTATGTGAGCAAACCAGCACATGACATGAATTACATTTCCTTCGGTAGCGTTTTAGGTCTGATTGGTCAGCGTAACGGCTCACCATACCTGCCCAGTAACTTTATTGCTGACCTGGCAGGGGCAGCACTACATGGCACCATTGGCATCCTCATTGCTCTTATGGCCAGAGAAAGGACGGGCAAAGGGCAGTTTGTAGACGTTGCCTACCTCGACAGTGTAATTTCAATGCTCTCATTGGAAGCTCCCAACTATTTCCGCACCGGTAAAGTTCCGCGGCGCGGAGAAACCATCCTCACCGGTGCAGTACCCTGGACGAATGTCTATAAATGTAAAGACGGCGAATATGTTACCATTGCCTGTATTGAGCCACAATTCTGGGTGAACCTCTGTCAGGCCTTGGGAAAAGAGGAACTGATACGTCTTCAAACTCAACCGTGGGGGCCTTCTGAAGAAATGGACGCTGCTACCTCCGAGCTTGCGGAAATCTTCCTGACAAAAACCAGGGATGAGTGGTTTGAGTTCTTTGACGGTATGGATGTCTGTTTCGGCCCGGTATATTATATGAACGAGACCTTCTCCAATCCTCAGGTGCTTCACCGAGAGATGGTGGTGGAACTTAACCACCCCAGGCTAGGTAAGATAAAGCAGATAGGCCACCCGATAAAACTCTCTGATACGCCGGCGGAGATAAGAAGCCTGGGGACTCCTGATGGTTCTCATACTGAGGAAATTCTTCGTGAGCTGGGGTACACCAAAGAAGATATAGAAAAATTGCGCAGTTCCGAGACAGTGGGCTTTTCCAGCATCAGCTAGCCTGTTTGGTGAAATGAACAAATGCCTGGCATAGCGGTACTATCGTGACTGATTCCAGGCTGTCACCCGGGACATAGCCTGTGCCGCCTGACGCAGAGAGTGAAAAACAGGTAACCCTGCTCCCACAAATGCCTCTTGGACAGCCAGGAAGTCCTTCATCCCACCCAGGTCAAGAGGCGGGAACAGCACCGGCAGAACAGGTTTACCTGATTCTTGTTGGACCTGTATCAAGGCATCGGTGGCCGGTTGTAGAAAGGCCGCTGAGGCGAAGCGACCGCCTCCCCAGCGGCTGATGGGATGGAATCCCATGTGGTAGACCATCATATGAACATCCGTCAGCTTGCTTACCACGCGCATGGTTGCTGAGATTGCATCCGGGGACGCAAGGTTCGGGGCGTCCACCGGGTTAACAAAGATGCTACCCGCCAGGGGTAGAGACTTCTGGAGCTCCTCCTGTGTTTGCGCAGAAAATTGTGGCACCTTTAGCCCTGCTTTTTCCATTTCGTCGCTGGCGAGAACACTGGGACCACCACCGGCACCCACTAATGCAACACCAGTGCCTTGTGGCAGGGGCTTGGCAAAGCGAAGTGCCACCAGAACATCTACCATTTCTTCCACGTCATTAACCTGGATTGCCTTCATCTGTCGGCACAGAGCATCAAAGACAGCCACCGAGCTGGTCAGGCTGGCCGTATGGCCGTGGGCGGCTCTCCTACCAGCCTCGGTCGTACCGCCCTTGTAGATGACCACAGGTTTCCGGGTAGCCGCCTCTTTTAGCGCTCCCATGAAGCGTCTGCCGTCTCTTACCCCTTCGATGTAAGCGGCGATAATTTCGGTCTCTGTATCCTGAGTAAAGTAATCTAGAAGTTCAACCTCATCCACGTCCAGGGCATTTCCATAGCTCACCACCTTGCTGAACCGCAACCCCCTCGGGCTGGCATAAAATGGCAGGTTGTGGGCGTGGCCGCCACTCTGTGAAATAAAAGCGATTGATCCCGGCTCCAAAGGTAGCCCTATCATGTTGACAAGGCGGCTCTTTGGTACGAATAGACCAACACAGTTGGGACCGATAATTCGAAAATAGCCAGCCTTCGCCCTGGCTAGCATTGCTCTTTCCAGCTCCGCCCGTTCCGCATGGCCGCTCTCGCTGAAACCTGCCGTAAAGAAATGGACCGACTTCACGCCCTTGGCGGCACAATCATCCAGCAGTGCCAGAGCTGACTCTGCCGGGATACTGACTATGACGTGGTCTACTACCCCCGGAATTTCACGGATACTGGGATAACAGCGCAGCCCCAGCACCTCAGTGTATTTTGGGTTAACCGGATAGAGAGCTGGGAACTCTGCTGCTTTCAGGGACATGGTAACCGCTGTGGCGAATCCCTGCCCTGATGAAGATGCTCCAACAACGGCCACTCCGCGTGGGGAAAAGATTTCCTCCAGCGAAGGCTGTTTTCTATCCATCGGACTAATCATATCAGTTGGCAATAGGAAGGGCAAATCAGCGGAAGAAGGTATCCCGTCACTTTGTTAGAGCAACAATTAAATCCCGAAACTGAGGATAAGAAGCAACCAGTGTCTCTCTCTGTCCCGGCTCGTAGTCGGCAAATTCGAATCCAGGTGTCGTAGTTGTGCCTAGCAGGGCGAATATGCCGCCACGGCCGAGCCTGGCTCCTTGCCACGTACCCCTCGGTACTACGATTTGCAGCTCCATCCCATTGAGAATATCGTGTCCAAGCGTAATAATCCTCCCTGTTCCATCGGGCAGAAGCTGGAGCATATCCACCGGGTCTCCCAGATAAAAGTGGAATATCTCATCTGTTTGAAGCCGGTGCATGGCAGAAAAGGTATCGGGTGTCAGCAGATAGTAGATTCCTGTCCCCAGCGTCCTGGTACCGTCATAGCGGTCCGGGAGTGCATTCTCAGGTATGTATTCATCAGACCGATAAGTCTCCACAAAAAAGCCGCCCTCCACTGGATGCGGCTTGAGTTTGAGTAAAGACTTAATCTGGTCAGCTGTAATCATGATGTCACCTCTATCCAGTTACTCCGCTGTTCAGATTAAATATGGGGTAAATGTGAGTATCTAGTTCGGGCTGACAAATTTATAGCCTTCTCCGTACTCGGTAAGGATTATTTGAGGAGGATTGTCATTTAACTTATTCCTCAGCCTCCGAATATATGTCCTCACGGGGTCAGTATTCATATCATCCTTTCCCCACACCTGTTGGGAAACATTCTTACTGCTTAGCGTGCTTTTGGCATTCTCCATTAAGACATAGAGCAATTTAGATTCAGTCGGGGTTAACTTTATCGTTTGGTCTCCAATGTGTGCCTCATTACTGGTGAAGTTGAGAGTCAGTTTGCCGCGAATAATATAGGGTAGCTCGCCAGGTGCTTTGGGAGAAACACTGCGACGAAGCACTGCATTGACCCTGGCAACAAGGTCTCTGGGCCTGAAGGGTTTAACGATGTAATCGTCAGCACCTATTTCCAATCCCTTGGTCTGGTCTTCCTCTCTACCCCTTACAGTAAGGATAATGACCGGTACATTTGAAAATGCGCGAACCCGCTCCAGGACCTGAAAGCCCTCAATATCCGGCAGGTTGATATCCAGTATGACTATATCAACAGAATCAGCCTCCAGCATTTCGATACCTTTGTATCCCTCAGCAGCGATGAGAATGCTGGATTCTGGCCACCGCAGTTGGAGGCATAGTGAAACTGCTTCCACTACCTCGGCATTGTCTTCAACGATTAGTACTTTCAATTTTACCTCCTATCTTGAAGAGAGTGGGCGATTTGCCTGGTTCGGTTTGTTCCTCGTTCCAGATGGGAAGGGAAAAAATGAAAGTATTTCCTTTCCCTGGTTCACTCTCTACCCATATATTCCCTTGGTGCAATTCAACTATCCTTCGGGAAATAGCAAGCCCAAGCCCCAGTCCGGGGACGCGCTGTCTCTCATCTTCATTCCCTCCGCGGTAGTAAGCATCAAAAAGTTTATCTTTATCCTCCTTGCTAACAGCGGTAGCTGAATCTGCTACCTCTACCAGTATGCTACTGTCCGCTTCTCTTGTCCGTAGCATTACGGCACTGCCAGTCGGAGAGAACTTATTAGCATTTGATAAAAGATTTAGCAGCACCTGTTGTACTCTCTCCTTATCTGCTTTCACCTGTGGCAAAGAATCTTGAATTTCCACTGTTAATGATTGCCCCTTATTTTTAAAAAGGGACGAAAGCTGAGATACCACCTCATCAATTACTACGTTGATTTCGAGTGGTTGTAACTGCAGTTTCAGGTTACCAATTTGTATCTTGGCAAGGTCCAGCAGTTCCCCAACCCTTCTGTCCATTAGCCAGGCGCTGCGGTTAATATTTGCAATTAGCCTTTCCTTTATACCGGGTGTAGCTGCCTCTCCATCTGTACTCATTAGTTCCGAGGAGGAAATGATGGCGGTAAGTGGAGTCTTCAGCTCGTGAGCAACACTGTGTAGAAACTCCGTTTTCTGCGCATCCTGCATTTCCAGTTCCTGGCGCATCATTGTTTCCAGGGTATAGAGCCGGGCGTTCTCCAATTCAATAGCTACTCGTTTGGCTACTGTCGAGATTAGTCGCTTGTCTTCATCAGAGTAGAATTGCTGGGAGAGTTTCTCGCCCAGGATAAGCATCCCAACCAGTTCATCCTTGTTGGTTTTAAGAGGTACAAAAAGTTCTGCCCCTACATCATTCAGGTCATTCCTTTCCTTTGTAGATAAGGATTGTAACTGAGGGACAATATCAAGGTCCTGCTGACGTATAATACCTTTATTAGATTGTAGCCATCGTAAAAGCGGACTGTGGTCTTTCAATGTGAGCTCAGGGGTGTCGGCACCCGCCGAAGATACTACGGAGAAATCCCCGTACTCGGACCGTAGTAACAGATGGACGCTTGATGTCTGTAACGCCTGCCTCACCAGTCCTACCAGAGCGGAACCCAATCGTTTCAGGTCGCTTATGTCGTGAGCTTCCTGGCTGAAGTACTCCAGTTGCTTGAGGAAATCATACCGTTCTCGATAGAACCATTTATCAACCACTCGCTGCACTATCTGCCATAGCGGCTGGAGAAGAAGTGCCAGCACAACAAGGATAGCAGGGTAACCCCACGTTGAGATAGTATTTGACCCCACCAGATTGTTAAATAGGATTATGATGCCGACATAGGGGACAGCTACTATGGTACTCATTATAACGTAGGCTAAGCCCTTGCGAATGACAAGGTAGATATCCAGAAGGTGATATTTGAGGATAGCTATAGTGGTGAGTAAGCAAAATATTACATTGCCAATGATGGCCATTGGATAGACAGAAGGGAAGAAATCAATTATAGTTCCAATGACAGGAAATAGGGCAGCAATGGCAATATATATATAGCGATTTCTTTCTTCATACAGGCTGGAGGCTCTGTAAGCTTTGATTAGTGTGTACAATCCCATGGCCATTAAAAAATAGGCGAAAAGAGCCATGGGAAAAAGCAGGAGACCCGGAGTGTATGCATAGCCGTAACTCTGTAACGTCATATGGTCAATTAGTAGGTTAGTCGGAGCAAGAGCAACAGCTAGCAAAATGAATACATAAGTACCTATGGTAAGTCTTCTATTCTTCTTGGAATTGGTGTAGGTAAGAGTGAAGTGATAATAGAGCGCAGATGATATTAGCATCATTGCGGCAACTGCTTTATCCCACGGAAGAGATTCTTCCACACTTGGACTAGAACGCATAAAGAAGGTAAAGATACTCCCCAAGCCAACAGTGAGAAGAAAAACAGAGAATAAGCGGTGACCAAGTTTTCGACGGCCCTTTGATGCTAATACGACCACAAGCAGTATAAAGAAACAGAAAGCTGCAATAAGTGGTGGTAGTAAATAGCTAAGATTTGATATTAGGTTCACAATCTATACCTCTTAAAACAGGCTCTACTGACTAAGCCTTAGAAGCTCCTGAATAACGTCATCAGATTGAGTAATGTGGGGTGGCTTTAGATGGGATAAGTCTGCTCCTTGCTTCCTTTTCTCTTCATAATACCGTTCGAATGTTCCTTGAGAAAGAAGAGTTACCTTCACCGGTCGTAAATCAAGCAACGAATTCAAGTCACGGTAGTCTTTATCGATAAGATTGAGTTGCTCATCAACCATGTCTTCCATCTGCTCGGCGGTCTTATCCTCCTTAATCTCGATATAGAGATGAAGGAATGTGTGATTTTGGGCATATCCCTTGCAAGCTGACCAGTCCTCATATTTGAGCCCAGTATTGGTGATTGCTTGCCATATTGTTTTCTCATCAAGCTCTGTCAAACTGGCAAGATGGATAACTCCATCGACCCTCGTCTGAAAAACCATTTGTGGAAGTTTAATTCCTGTCTCAGTATCACTCATAGCAGTTATTTGCATTAAATCCCCGATGCAATATCTAAGGAACGGCATACCGTGGAAATGGGTGAGGACAATTTCATACCGGTTACCCGGCTTGGTCTCATTCAGTAATACAGTGGATGGTTGATAGGTATTATCCTCTCTACTTTTGCGCCTTTCCTCCTCGGGGATGAATTCCCAGAAGGCAACATCGGGAAGGAAGTACATTCCCTTTTCTTTATCCCAGCTTTGTATGGCACTCATAACCATCTCAGTGCTACTATAAGCTTCGTATGGTGCTGTTCCCCAATAATAGGCTATATCATCTCTGTAAATAGCTGTATCTGTGCCCGAGGTTACGATAGCTTTCGATGACCACAGGTCCTTAGGCAATATGCCTCTCCTCTGCCTTTTGCTTCGCAACCATGCCCGTACTAGTAATGACAAAACCTGAGGGCGTAGCATATAAGGAGAAAACTCAATCCCTTGTGTCTGCTGTGCACTTTTCTCCCCTATCTTGGCTAGAACACTGCTGATGGAAAATATAAAGTCCACTCCGTCTCTAAGCGCTATTTTAAACCCTTTCTCAACCCGCTCTTGGAATTCCATCTCTTCTGCTTCTTCTAGGGGTGGGATAGCTTTGAACGAGAAATATTTACTCAAATAGTGGAACAAAGCCCCCGTGATATAGGGTCGTGATGCCACATTAAGAAGTACACTGACTCCCGGTGCGAGATTCACTTGCCCTTTTACCTCAGCCGAAGCCAGTATAGCAGCAGCGATGGTACGCCGAGTAATTGTTTCAAAAGCAGAGCTAGTGTAGGGAATCCATTTGAAATTGCCCCCTCTACCGGAGGTGTGAGCCCAAAAGTAGGGCTTTATCGCTAAAGCATCTTCCTGGCAATTGTCGATATATGGCATATAATCTTCATAAGTAGTTAAGGGTACAACTTTGCGAAATTCCTCCATGTTTGCGGGCCTGTTATCCCCCATAATCTTCTTCCCCAGGACACTATCAGCCACTAGGTCAATTTCCTCCATTAACAGGTCTTCCTGAATCTTCATAAACTCATCAAGCGAGAGGTCAAGGAAACCGCAATACCTTTGCCAAATTTCTTCCTCAGTGAGATTATGAAAGTACTCATCCTCTCTCAGCACTTTGGGCCTCCTTCAAATACCTACTTTCTGCCGTAAATAATGAAATCATTGTACACGGGATACTCTTCTATCCCGAAATCTCCGTTAGTTAGTTTAGCAAACATTGCCTCCAAATCGCTGAGTGAATAAGACCTTCGCCTTGGTCGAAAAAGTAGAGGCAGGTAAACAATCCCTCCCAGCAATATTGATGAGGCTAATGTGTATATGCTCTTCAATCTCCCTGTCTTGCCATTATGACGGATGCTATCCCTCAATACGTTAATTCCCAGGGCTACATTTTCCTTGTCCGATGGATAGGTTATAACAAATTGCCCTCCGTCTCTTAGTACCCGTATTATTTCCGTCGTGGCTCTACTATCATCTTCTACCCAATCCATAACGTGGAGGCACAGCACCTTGTCAAAACTGCCTGTGCTAAACTCCAAACTCTGAACATCCATGGGTAGAACATCAATCTCCTTCCCCCATGCCAGTGCTTTTTTATAGGCTTTGGTGAGCGCAGTATCTGAATAGTCCACGCCCACTATATTGACATTCTTGCTTGTACCCAGGACCCGGATAACCTCATTGCCTGTACCAACACCAGCACACAGGACATTATCACCATCGTGAAGTTCAAGTTTATCCACGCAAGCACTCTGCAGTCTGTAGTAAGTAGCGAACTGTGCCGCAACAAAGTCGTAAACTGGGTTATAGACCAAATCAAAATACGCCCTCAGTAGATTATTATTGACTGGCTCTACATAACGCTCGCCTTTCATTTTACACACTTTTCACAAAATGTCAAGTTAATCACTAATTTCACCAATATGACAGCCTTTTTTATGGACTTCCCTGCATAAATAAACCGTCTTTACCTCCAAAATACCATTTAACATTGTGATTCATTATAACAGAACAGACTAAATGTGTCAATAACTACACAATGTGTATATTATTATCAACACGCCTAGCAGTAATTTGTAATAGTACTACCACGCCCCAATCTTTAGTACTATGCGGGTATAGAACGAATCCCTGGATAATAGCGCGGTTATATAGCTCAGAAGTGGGTGACACTCTGAAGTGTAGTGCCTACCGTAGTTTTTGAATTCAAGACAAGCCTTAGCACTTCTATCATGTCATTGTTTCGCCCTTTCGCTGAAGGGCGAAACAATCTAAAGGGGGAATATGTCAATAATTATATGAAAGATAACAATGTTGACAAAACTGGGTAATCGTGCTTAAAATAGGGTAAATATTCGTGAAGAGATTTGTGAAGTGAGACTACTGATTATTGGTTGCGGACAATGTGGCGGCAGGATTGCCGATGAGTTCGCTCTAATGAACAAGACGTCGCACGCTAGGCGTGGGATTAGCGTGCTGACCAATGTCCTGGCTGTCAATACCGATATTGCTGACCTGAGTGGGCTATCTTATATCCAGTCTGATTACCAGCACAGAATCCTGATAGGAGGTAAGAAAACCGGTGGTCACGGCGTTGGCAAGATAAATGAACTCGGTGCTGAGATGGCCCGAGAGGATAACGATAAAATCATAGAAGGTATAAACGCAACACCACTCTTTTCTGAGACAGACGCCTTACTGGTAATAGCTGGTGCTGCTGGCGGTACTGGCTCAGGAGCACTACCAGTAATAACACAGCAATTGAAAGAGCGCTACAGAGAAAAACCGGTATACAATCTTATTGCCCTTCCATTTGGTTATGAAGAAGCGACAGAGGAAAGGTGTATTTATAACGTAGGCACATGCCTCAAGTCTGCTTACCTGGTAGCGGATGCTCTATTTTTAGTTGACAATCAGAGGTATACCAGAAGAAACACCCCGATGAGAACTAATCTTACCAAAATCAACCGTCAGGTAGTTAAACCATTCTACAACTTGCTCTGCGCCGGTGAAGAGACTGATGCCAGGTACATCGGTTCAAGGATTCTCGATGCTGGAGACATAATAGAAACCCTCTCCGGGTGGACGGCAATTGGCTACGGTGAGATGAAAATACCGCGACTTAGACTTCTCGGTGAGGGTAAGCTCCATTTCAGAGATAAGGTCACCAAGACCCAGAAGGGGCTTCAGGTCATGGATGATGCTATCGGTCAGTTAACATTGAGGTGTAACGTTAGGGACGCCAGAAAAGCCCTCTATCTTTTAACAGCCCCTCCCGTCGAAATGAGCTTGGAGCTGATAAAGGATATTTCAGCTTCGCTGAAAAACATAGCCGTGGAGGCTGTAATACGTAGTGGCGATTATCCCAGGGCAAAAGGCTCAATAGCTGTCACCGTTATCCTATCTGACCTTCTTAACTCAAGAAAGGTTATGGAGTACTTCGCCCGCACAATTGAACATATCTATCTCGCCAGGAGGAGGCGGGGGTCGATGGAGTTCGACAACAAAGGAATTGGGGAAGCATTCAAGGATATACCCTCATTACTATGAGCGACCGCCCCTGCTTTACCAGGAGTAAAATAATTAAGTATTAACCAGTCTGTTTATTCCTTTAATGCTGTTTCCCCCTGGAATGTTTTCCAGGCTTGATCAGTGGATTCCCTGCAAATCTTCCACGCTTTCCCTATGGTATCTTCACGGACTTTTTGGTAGTCCTTCACAGCCCCTTGGTAAGCCTGTATTGTTTGTTCTGTGGTCCTCCTACGGACTTCTAGGGCTTGTCTTAGGCTCTCCCTGTAAAGCTCCAGGGCTTTTTCCTCGGTCTTCTGATACGCTTCTTCAGATATATGCTCAGCCTTCTCACGGGTTTTTATAGCTTCTCCTATGGCAGTCTCATAGGAATCATTAGCCTGCTTCTCAGTCTTCTTATAAGCCTTCTCCAGCTGCAGTTGCTGTTCTTTGAACCCTTTTGCCACCTCTTTTTGAGCCTCGATATAGGCTGTATAGGCACTCTGGGCCCGACCCAGAAGTTCAGCCAGAGGGTCTGCAGCTTTTTCGATAGCTGCAGCCTGCGGTTCAACAGCTTGCTCTTCAACCTGTTTAGTGGCACTCTCGGCTTGCTCTTTTTGGTTCGCCATGTCAATATCCTCCTTAAACTTTGTTTATCCTTTCTTCATTTATAGCTATAGCATGTCACCATTATTATACATCCACTCATGTGAGTGGATAAGTTATGCCGGTTTCTTAGGCTCACTCGTCTTCATCCTCTTCCTCATGCTGTTCAATTTCACTGGAAGAATACATTTTTGCCAGGGATTCCAGACGTCTCTGGATTCTTTTCCGCATTTCTGTAGTCTCCCTCTCTATCATTTTCTTGTCCTCCACCGTACCTTCCACTTCCACGGGGGTCTCTTCCAACCGCCCGGCCTCGTCCTCAGCAGGTCTAAATGTTTCTTCGGTCTGGCTATCAATCTCTTGAGAGGCTCCTGTTGAAACATCAACAGTCCTCCTACCTATCTGTTTGCTCGCTTTACTTATTCCTGCAGCACCGCTTATTAGTTCCTCGAATACCCGTATTGACATCTCAGCTGCTTCCTTAGCCATCCTTCCCGCTTCCTCAGCCGCCTCCCGGGCTGTGTTTTCCGCTTCCTCGGCTGCTTCTTTAGCGGACTTTTCTGCTTCCTGTACTTTAGCTATAGCTTCCTGTGATTCTCTTATTGACCTCTTCGCCGCTTCCTTGGCACCTGTTTCCGCTTGCTCTGCCGCCCTCTTCGCTTCTTCAGCTGCTACTTCGGCTAGCCTTCCCGCTTCTTCAGCTGCGTCCCTGGCACTCATTTCCGCCTTCTCTGCCACCTTCTTCGCTTCTTCAGCTGCCTCTTTGGCTAGCCTTCCTGCTTCATTAGCCGCTTCCCTGGCCGTGTTTTCTGCTTCCTCAGCCCTACTAATAGCTTCCTCTGACACTCTTGTCGATACCTCAGCAGCCTCATTGGCTCCTCTTATCGCTTGGTCAGCTGCCTCTTTGGCTAATTTGGCAACTTCTTCAGCTACTTCTCTTGTTGACCTCTCCGCCTCCTGAGTTGCCTCCTTGGTCAGCTTCATAGCTTCCTCAGCCCTGCTTGTAGCTTCCTCTGATGCTCTTTTGGATGCCTCTGTAGCATCGTTAGCACCTCTTATTGCCTCTTCAGCCGCCTCCTTGGCTGACTTCCCTGCCTCCTCCGCTTTTAGAACAGCTTCCTCTGACACCTTTACCGATGCCGCAACAGACTCATTGGCAACACGTATCGCCTCCTCAGAAGCCTCTCTGGTGATGCGTATCGCCTCTCCAGAAGCCTCTCTAGATGACCTTCCTACTTCCTCAGCCCTGCTTGTAGCCTCCTCTGACGCTTTTGACGATATCTCGGCAGCCTCATTGGCAACACGTATCGCCTCATCAGCAACTACCTTCGCCCGTTCATCTATCTTAGCAACCCTCGCTATTGCTTTCTCCAAGGTCCCCGCAGATACCTTAGCAGCATCGTTAGCTAATTTTGTTATTTCCTCTGCCTTGCGTACTGCTTTCTGTGTTGTCGTTATTGTTTCCTCAGTTGTTTTCTTGAATGCTTTACCTGTTTCCTCAGCCTTGTTTATTGCTTCCTGAGCAACTTTTCTTGCTTCCTCGGCTGCCTCCCTGGCTGCTAGACTGGTCTCCTCGACCCTCTGCAAGGCTTCCTGCGATGTCCCTATCGCGTCCCTGGCTTCCTCTGTGGCTGATTGTGCCGTTTCCCTGGATTTCTGTACCGCTTCCAAGAATGCCCTTGATAAAGCCCCGGTAG
>CAZXWQ010000016.1:0-1389 GCA_964644545.1 uncultured Dehalococcoidales bacterium
TTCCCAAACCATAACGGCAGACAGGCAGCATCCTCAACCAGCTTCTGTTCTGCCTGCCGATACAACAACAGGCTCAGATTAGTTTGCAACTCCATACCAGCCGCTTCAAGCACGGTATCTACCTCGGCGTTGCTATACTCACCGTAGTTATATTCAGCCCCACCGTAAAAAAGCACCTCCAGAAAATCCTGCGGATGCGGGTAATCAGCCACCCAGCCCATGTAGTACATCTCGTCCTTCTCCTCCCTGAGCTGATAGAGAAATCTCTCCGGCTCCAGCTGCCTCACTGTCACCTCTACCCCCAGGTTCTGCCGCCACTCGTGAATAATTGCTTCCAGCGCCTGTGATATCATACCCCCCCAGCCCGCAGTAGTAATGGTAATCGGCGGCAGTGCAGACACATCACCATATTTTGACGCCTCAATCAGCTCCCTCGCTCTACCCACATCATAATCCAGCCCCAGTAAATTCTCATTGAAACCAGGTATGCCCGGTGGTAAAATCCCATCTGCCCGCTGTACCGTATCCCGGAATACCAGTGAAACCAGTTTATCTTTATTTATAGCCTGAGTGAAGGCACGGCGTATATTAACATCGTCAAACGGCGGCCTGCTACAGTTAAAACCTATGTAGTAGAAGCTTAACTCCGGGACTATTATCAGGTCACGGTAAAAGGGGCCTGCCTCATCAGTAACCCTGTCAATGTAGCTGAGCGAGACACTGGTGACATCAATCTCCCCAGTCTCGTACATGCGCATCGGCACCCCGGCCCACAGATGAAAAACAATCAAGGTAACCTTGGGCACATCCCCGTAGTAAAGCTCGTTCTTCTCCAGAACCAGCATTTCACTCTCGTCCCACTGCCTCAGTTTGAACGCCCCGGTGCCATTGGGGTTGCGCCACCACTCACCCCCTGATTCCGCGTTGTTTCTATCCACCACGAAGGCTGTGGGATAGCATAGCTTGAACAGGAAATAAGACATGGGGGCCTCTATGGTCACCTCAAGCGTATAATCATCAACTACCCTCACCCCGCTGATTTCCTCGCTCCTGCCAGCCAGCATGTCCTTCACCCCGACAATATCACCAAGGTACGTAACCGCCGTGTGGGAGCCCGTATCAGGTGAACAGGCACGCTCCCACGAGTACCTGAAATCCTCAGCCACGACCTCCCTGCCATCATGGAACCTGACACCGCGGCGTAAGTAAAAAGTGTATGTCCTCCCATCCTCACTAACTCGCCACTTACGGGCAATATCAGGCACCGGCTCCAGTTTCTCATCAAGGCACACCAGACCGCTAAATACCTGCATTATGTACTCATGGGAAGTCATTTCACCCGAAAGCGCCGGGTCCAGCGTATGCGGGTCAATTCCATACAGGGAAAGG
>CAZXWQ010000016.1:1489-4221 GCA_964644545.1 uncultured Dehalococcoidales bacterium
AACTGACATGCTTATTGGATTGGTTTCAGACACCCATGTCCGCATCCCCGGCACACGTGCCGGTCTCAGTACACTGACAGCGGAGGAGCTTCCACTACAGATAGCGCAGGTTTTCCACGGTGTTGACCTGATTCTGCACGCTGGCGATATCTACACCCTCCCTGTACTGGATATGCTGGAGACCGTAGCACCGGTATTAGCTGCCGAGGGCGATGACGACCCCTTCGAGGTAGTTAATGACAAGCGCGTAAAATACGAACAGACTATCACCCTGGACGGCGTCACCATCTGGTTGTCGCACTACGGGGAATGGCCTGAGCACACGAATAAGAAACCCCCGGATGTCATTGTCTTCGGCCACACTCACCGGAGCGCACTCGAACACCACGATGGTATCCTTCGCGTGAACCCCGGTAGCCCAACCTTTCCCCGATACCAGTTTACGCTGGGTACCGTAGCTCTCCTGACCGTAAAGGCAGGTAAAGCCGAGGCAGAAATCATCCAGCTTAAGGGTAACACCAGTGGCCCAATAACCTCCGGACTACCCGGCCGCAGCAGTTAAGCCCCGCCTGCCTTTCATCAGTATCAAAAGACGCCTTCTCTAGGCATTCATGCTATTCCTGGCATTGTAGTATCCCAGGGCATTCTTCAGAGCCCGTGCTCCCCGCTCAAGGGTGACAAATGTCGGAATGCCTCCATCACGGAACTTCTGCATAACCTCCCTCGTGTCCTGCCACGCCTCAGGAGCGGCAAAACCGAGGGTAACCATCACCGGCTTCGTCGTCCTGTTCCTGATATCTATCAGTGAATTTACATCGCTCTCCATCTGCTCCCTCATGCGGCCAAATGCCCCAACCGAGGTCAGAAGCACCAGGTTATCCGTATTGCCATCTCTCTCCAGGATTTCCATGATGCGCTTCAACTGCAAACGATTTACGTTGCCGGTGTCTATTGGATTGCGGTAACTCCCCCCAATAAGCGTAAAGAATGTCGCCAGCTCGTCATAGGATTCCTCAGTAAGCAGTGGTACCTTCAACCCCGCTTCGGCAAAGACATCGGCAATGGCTACTGATTGACCGCCTGACCCCCCGGCTATACCCACCCTGTTACCGTAAACGGGCGCCAGATATAACAGCGCCTTCAGGGTATCGATAAGCTCTTCCATCCTGGCCACCTTCACCGCCCCACACTGTTTCACCGCTGCATCCCATATCGCCTGCGGCACCGCCAGAGACCCGGTGTGCGAGGCAATTGCCCGCCCCCCTTCTTCTGTCCGACCACCCTTCCATATCACCACCGGCTTCCGAGCCGTCACCCCCTTCAATACCTCGATGAATCTCCTCCCATCCTTCACCCCCTCAAGATACATACCGATAATCTTAATCCCCGTGTCACGCCCGAAATAGTCCAGGTAATCTGTAGAATCAAGCACCACCCCATTACCGAAGCTCACCGACTTGTTAATCTCCACCCCCTGCAGATATGCCTCTTCCGAGAATGCAATAGCATGAGTCCCGCTCTGCGCGATAAAACCCACCGGACCCGCGAAACCAGCGTATTGTCGCAGGGACTGCCTTATTCCAGCCTCAGGATTGAAAATCCCCATGCAGTTCGGCCCAATCAGGTGAAAGTTCGCCCCTTCCGCCACCTCCGTAAGCAATCGCTCCAGCTTTATCCCCTCCTCAGTGTCGGTCTCAGCAAAGCCCGAGGTAAAGAAATGAGCCGCCGCCACCTCCTTGCGAATGCAGTCCTCCAGAATCCTCGGAGCTACCGCACGGGGCACCGCCACAATCGCCAGGTCTACAGGCCCCGGAATATCCAGCAGGCTCGTGTAGTTCTCCACGCCTAACGCCTTGATACCCTCAATTTCATTGGGGTCAACCTGCACAGAATATAAATTTCCCTTGAATGTGCTCTGTCCCCGAAGCCACATATAGTTCATCTGTCCCTTATCTCCCACCACGACCACACTCTCGGGGTTAAACGCTCTCTCCAGTTTCGCCAGGTCTGCTTTCATTTCTGTCTCACCTTTTCAACTCGTTCTCTTTTACAATAAACAACGCGTAACCTGCACCCCCGTCTCCTCGGCAAGGTCAACCAGATTAACCGTACCGGACACAGCAGGTGACCCGCAGTAGCAAGCCTTTACCGGTTCATCGCAGACGCACCGGAAAACAGCAATGTGCCCCAGCGCAATATAGTCCCAGCCCGACTTGACTATCTCCTCCTCGGTGATTAGATAGCTATAAAACATAGGCGGCGTGGTACTGACATAGTAACCGTGAGCTACGGCAATATTCCACTGCCCGTCCCCCTGAGGTTTCGGTATGCCTGCCATCGGCAAAACGTCGCCATCGTAAGAGTCTATTGATTTACCCCATATTGATACCCCCAGTTCGGGCAAGTCCAGTATCTCTCCTTCTGGCGCTCTGATAATTCGGATATTTTCACAGTCCCTCCAGAGTTCCGCTCTCCCCAGGGCAGCCCCCGGCATCAGGCAGTCGTGGTTCCCCGGCAGAATAATCGTAGCCATTGGCAATCGTTGCAACTGCCCCACTGCAAAGCTGATTAGCTCGTCATTAACCCGGTTGTGGTCAAAAAGGTCACCCGCAATTATGACCATGTCCACCTTATTCCTGATAGCCAGACCTACCACCGCCTCCAGGCACTCACACGCCTGGTCGCCGGGCAAGTTCAGGTGAAGGTCTGATGTATGCAATATCCGCAACCGC
>CAZXWQ010000016.1:4321-6428 GCA_964644545.1 uncultured Dehalococcoidales bacterium
TGCACGAATATCACCGAAGCCGCACTGGCTGATATCGCCTCCTTGAATACCTCCCTGGGATGAACCACGCTCGTGTCCAGGCTACCTACCGAAATCTCGGAGACCTTTATTAGCTGACCCCTGGTATCCAGCAAAAGCGCCAGAAAATGCTCCCTCTTCTTCCCTTTTAACCTCCCCCTCACCAGGCTCACCACTTCCTCCGGGCGCTTGACCACCGGCTTCTTGCCCGTCTCCGGGTAGCCTTCCAGGCGGTTAGCCAGCTCAAAAGCCGCCTTAATCTGAGATGCCTTGGCCGGACCAATGCCCTTCACCTCAGCCAGCTCCTCTAGCGATGCACCAGAAACCCCCCTGAGACTGCCGAACTTGCTCAGCAACCTCTGCGCCGTCACCATCACCGACTCCCCGGCAATGCCACGCCCCAGAATTAAAGCCAGTACCTCCTGTGCCGATAGCGCCTCTACCCCAAACTTCTGCAGCCTCTCCCTCGGCCGCTCGGAAACTGGCAAATCATGAATGGTAAACGATTTCTTCGCCGACTCTTCTTTCATATCAGACTCCCAATAGTCAACCACAACGCTGGAGGGCTCCCTGTTGGCATTGCCGGCTTCCACTCATTATCCCCTGCCGTCTCCGCCGCCCTGACAACATAATCCCGCCACAAGGCATCCAGCCCATCCATATCATAACCATACACCTTCTTCAGGGCTCCATCGTAGCTGCTGCCCTCTCTGAAGGTATTCAGCAGCTCCAGCATCTTGTCCCTGCCGTAATTACTGATAAGATAGTCCACCAGACTATAGCTCTGTGCATAAGAAAGGTAGGACTGCTCGGCATAAGCCGAAAACGGACTCGATAGACTTTGCACCGAGATTAGACTGTTTTCGGCTATCGCCCTGTCAAGATAATCTCTAAACTGTGGACCCAGCGGCCCCTCGCTGCTCATAGCCAGACCCTCATCAAGCCACGTTGGAAGGTCATTGTAGGGATTCAGCGTCATCTGATGAATCACCAGATGTGTCAGCTCGTGAGCAATTGCCCTCTTCCCCCACGAGAGGTTACCCGGAGAAATTCCTATCGCTATAACGCCATATCTGGTAAAGGCTACACCCCCAGTCCATTCCTGCGGATAAACCATTGCCCCCCGCAAGTCCTGGCTGCCCTCGTAGATATATATCCTGACCGGCTTACCCAGATAGGCACCGGTATCCTCAGCCAGCCGAGCCAGCGCTTCCTCAACGGTCAGCATAATCTCCCCGGCAAAGGAATCGCTCCCCTCATACCAGTATAATGTTACCTTACCCCTGGTTAAGCTCTGCCAGGAGTAGCGGTTGTCATCAAACCGCACTCGCAACGGGGTCGTTTCAACCCTTCTACCGCCGGCATCCTGCACTATCCACCAGTATTCCACACTGGAGCCCGGAGGTACTCCGCCTGTCCTCCTCATGTCCCAGGTCCACGTTACCTCAACTGTAGTATCGTGCACAAATTCAATGTATACCTCGCTGATTACCTCAGCAAACCCCTGCCGGTCAACGGTGTAGCAAAGGCGAATATCGTTAATACTGACATCACTCTCGGCTGACAAACTGAAGCTCAGCTTTAAAGGAAAATCCGCCTCAACCGAGCTGTCCAGTACTCTTAGCTCACCCTGCGCCCGTACCAGGCTTGGGCTCAAAACCAGCAACAGGCAAACAGCTAACGCTAATATAATTGCTTTCTTAATCATTTTCTTTACCTGCTTGTGCCGTTACAATTATTTGCCACCAAGTTGTTCCTCAGTCTATTTTTTAGATACCGTTTGCCCGAACCCGTCTTCAAATATTTCTCGCGCCGCATAGCATCCCGCTTATCCAAACAAGATTCGTAGTAAATCAACCTAAATGGTCTTCGGGACCTCGTCGATATAACTTGCCCGTCGCTATGAGCATTAATCCTCCTTCTTAAATCTGCCGTTGCCCCCGTATAAAACAAGCCATCCTTTTGGCTTAACAAAACATACGTATAATACATAAGATATTCCACAAACTAAGTATGCTAGCTTGTAACGGCACGAGACCTCAGGTAAGCCCTTATAAAATCGTCCAGCTCTCCATCAAGCACCGCCTCG
>CAZXWQ010000016.1:6528-19750 GCA_964644545.1 uncultured Dehalococcoidales bacterium
AGACCTCAGGTAAGCCCTTATAAAATCGTCCAGCTCTCCATCAAGCACCGCCTCGCTATTGCTGGTTTCATAACCAGTCCTGTGGTCCTTTACCATCTTGTACGGATGCAGCACATAGCTCCTTATCTGGTTCCCCCAGCCAGCATCTATCCGCTTCCCCTTAAGCCTGGCTCTCTCCTCAGCCGCCTTCTCCAGCTCCAGCTCCAATATGCGGGACCGTAGAATCTTCATGGCGATTTCCCTGTTCTGGTGCTGAGAACGTTCACTCTGACAGGTAACCGTAACCCCCGTCGGCAGATGAGTCAGCCTGACAGCACTGCTCGTCTTCTGCATGTGCTGCCCTCCCGGTCCGCTCGACCGGAAGACATCAACCTTTAAATCATCGGGCTCTATTCTGATATCAGCATCGGCTTCCGCCTCGGGCATAACCTCCACCAGCACAAATGAGGTGTGCCGCGCATGGTCAGCATCAAAGGGAGAAAGACGCACCAACCGATGCACACCGTGCTCCGACCTCAGGTAGCCACTGGCATAGTCACCGCTAATCCCGATAACCACACTCTTCAAACCAACCTCGTCACCCGGCGAGATATCCAGTACCTCAGCCTCGTAACCGCGACGTTCCGCCCAGCGAAGGTACATCCGGAGAAGCATCTCAGCCCAGTCTTGAGACTCCGTACCTCCAGCTCCAGCATGAATAGCCAGAATTGCATTCCGGGCGTCATACTCACTGGTAAAAGCCATCTCCAGTTCTATCTCGTCAAGACGCACGCTCATCTCCTCTATCTCCGACCGAATCTCTCCCTCCAGCGATACATCCTCCTCCTCCATCGCCATTGTGAGCAGCTCGGTAATCTCAGCAACCTTCTTCTCCAGACCTCGCCACCTCTCCACTACCCTCTTCTGCTCAGCTAGCTGCCGCATTATACCGCGAGCTTCAGCCTGGTCCGACCAGAAGCCCGGCCGCGCCGACTCCTTCTCTAACCGGGCAATTTTCTCTTCCCTGCCAGCTATGTCAAAGATGCACCAGCATCTTGGAAATTCTGGAGCTTAGACCCTCTACTTTTTCTCTTAGTTCCTGCATATACCCCCCCACAATTCTTCTCTACTCAAAACAGCTTGACCTGATTTCCTGTCTCAGGCACCACGGTATCCTTCCCCGGCTTCAGGTGTCCTCCAGCCGCCTGGTGAGCTAATCGCGTCGGCTCCGGTAAACGGTAACCCCGGCAGCACTCCAGCACCCAGTAAATAGCACTCTGAAGGTCAATCTTGTGCCCTATTGAAATATAAACCGGTTTTGTTCTCGGCTTCGTTCGTAGAACCACCCCTATCGTCTCATCCCCATCCACCAGATTCGCATAATCACCCGGCTCAACCCCGGGCACTTCGTGCCTTCCACAGAGCCGCGATTTGGCACAACCGATTGTCGGTATATCCAGAAAGAGCCCCAGGTGACAGGCAAGCCCGAACCGCCGTGGATGGGCAAACCCCTGCCCGTCTACCAGAAAAAGGTCGGGAACAAGGCTTAGTTCCTCACAAGCCCTCAGAATTAATGGCAACTCCCTGAACGACAATAGACCCGGGATATAAGGAAAATCAACCGTGCCGTGAACTACCTTCACTTCTAGCAGGGCTAACCCCGGATACTCCAGGACAACTACCGCCCCCGTGGCTGTACCCTCAGCCCTTGATACCGATACATCCACACCCGCTACCAGGCGAGGTGTTATACCCCCCCAACTCCTGGACACCTGTGCCGCCAGCCGGCGCTGCAGCCCCAGAGCCTCACTCACATCAAGCTGCCAGCCATGTAATATCCTCAGTTCCATACTCAAGATTATAACTGTTGAATAACCCGTTGACAACTACTCGAACTGTATTCTATGTGATGTAGCTAAGTTCAAGGCAAGCCGCACCTTCCCCCCTGTAATTGCGAACCGAAGCGAAGCAATCTCACGGAGAATACCAGTGTCTGTGCAATCAATTTCATACTCCCCGGATTGAGCCAGACAACCCCCTATTGACAACCAGCTACCAATAGCGCATAATATGCTTGCCAATGGTAAAAATAAGATTGCGTCGCGTAGGAGCCAGGAAGAGACCGAGCTATCGACTTGTTGTCGCTGATTCCCGGGCACCCCGTGACGGTGCATTTATTAGCATTATCGGACACTATGACCCACTGACTGACCCCGAAACAATATTCATCAAAGAAGAAGAGGCACTGAAGTGGCTCAGGCAGGGAGCTCAGCCAACAGCCACCGCTGCTAGACTATTATCTAAAACAAGCATTATGGAAAAGTTTAAAACAACCAAGGAGAAACCATGAAAGATCTAGTAGAATACATTGCCAAATCAATTGTCAATGCGCCCGATGATGTACAGGTTACCGAGGAAGAGGACGAACGCGGCATAATACTCAAGTTACAGGTTGCCGATGATGATAAGGGTAGAGTTATTGGTAAACAAGGCCGTATCGCCGAAGCCATGCGTACCTTAATCAGAGTGAAAGCAGCCAAAGGCGGGACCAGGGCTACCCTCGAGATTATCTGAGACGTTATATAACCAGCAGCTCTTCTCACCATCCTGCAAAACAGCCCACACATCTGGACTTGTCTGACAAAATCACCTGTGGCTTCTAACTCAGGACAAACCCCCGGATACCTGTTGCCATTAAGATATCTAAGACTGGGCCGTCTCCTTTTGCTAAAAGCAGAAGGAGATGTTATTATTTATACAGAACAATCACGGAAAGTTTTTAAAATAATCTATTCTCATGCTGGTTAGAGGTTATTAGTGACGTCCCCAACCAGAAACACCGAGCCTGAAAACGAACTTTGGCTGATATGCCCTATTTGCAAGGAACCCAACCCCTACGGAACGCTGCACTGTCAACACTGCTGGGGTGCATCCCTCTATTCCGTCCAACCGGTAACGTCCCAGGAATTAGCCAGAATAACAAGGCGAAAACTATTACGCCAGAAGCGCCTGAATACACTCAGGATATTTGCCATCAGTCTCTTTGCGCCACTATTACTCTCCACTGTCGTATTCCTCGGTCTATACAGCTTCACCGATGTAGTATTCAGACCACCAGCAACCGTCAACTCCAGTTCCCTCCCCGGAAAATGGACTATGTTTCACCGCGACCTCGCTCACACCGGCAGCACTAGCCTCCGTGGCACCACACCACAAGGTACTCAAAAATGGACTTTCACCACCGGCGGTCCAATCCACTCTTCCCCGGCAATAGCCAAGGGCACTGTCTATATCGGCTCCAGGGACTGGAAACTCTATGCTCTCGATGCAGAAACTGGCGCTAAACGCTGGGAATTTAAGGCAGAGTCCTGGATAGAGTCCTCGCCAATAGTTGCCAACGGCGTGGTATACTTCGGCTCAAACGACGGCAGGTTTTATGCACTCGACGCAGAAACCGGTGAAAGACTCTGGTATTTCAAAACACACTACGCCGTTAAATCATCCCCGGCAATAGCCAACGGTATCGTTTACTTCGGTGGTGATGATTATTATGTCTACGCCCTGGATGCAGTAACCGGGACAAAACTCTGGGACTTCGAGACAGGTAGCCACGTATCATCGGCACCTACAGTAGCCAACGGCATCGTCTACATCGGGTCAATGGATGGCATCTGCTATGGACTGCATTCGCAGAATGGAAGGTATCGTCTCGGCTTTAAAACATTCCAGCCGGTTATAGGCTCTCCCGCGGTAAATAATGGGGTTGTCTATGCCAACACCGGCGGTTTCCTCTACGCCATTGACGGTGATGCACGAAACTGGCCCGGGGAACACGACTTCCGGGGCTGGTGGCTACAATTCTACGCATTCCGCCTGGCACCACCACCACCACCCATATCTGGCTACATGTGGAGGCTCAGGCTGGGTAGAACGTCCCCTTCCTCCCCCACCATAACCGATGGCACCGTGTATACTAGCTCGGACAATAGAATATATCGCGTAGATACCCAGACCCGCAAAATACAGTGGTGGTCTCCCTTAGGCGGTGCCATCAGGTCTTCACCTGCATTGGGGAATAATGTCATTTACGTTGGCAGTGACGATGGCCGCCTCTATGCCCTGGATGCCACCACTGGTAAGAAGATTTGGGACTTCCCCACAGGTGACAAGATAACGTCATCCCCGGCCGTCTCCGGGGATACCATTTATGTAGGCTCGCATGACGGAAAACTCTATGCCATTGAGTAGCCCGGGGAAAATTTCACTCTCACCCAGGCTTTCTAGACCTCTCCCCCTCTCCTCCTTCTCCTCTTCTCTCCCACTTTAAGGCGAACCATTGAACGCCTTAGCGCTGCCTCTACCCGGGCACCATCTACTTCATCAGTACGACGACCGAGTGCTTCCTCAGCGCGCCGCTTCGCTTCCTCAGCACGGGTTATATCAATTTCCTCGGCTCTTTCAGCAGCGTCTGCCAGAATCGTAACCCTGTCCGGCCGCACCTCGAGAAACCCTCCGCTAACTGCCAGAGAGAACTCCTCACCACCCCGCCTCACCCGCAGCTCGCCTGGCTGCAATGCGGTCATCAGAGGTGCATGATGCGGTAAGATTGCCAACTCACCCTCAATCCCCGGGGCAACCACCACATCCACTTCCTCGGAGAAGACCTGCCTCTCCGCAGTAACAATATCAAGCCTGATACCAGCCATTATGCTTCAGCCCCCAGCCTCTCAGCTTCCTCTACTGCCTCATCTATGGTCCCCACCATATAAAAAGCCTGCTCCGGCAAGGTATCATACTTGCCTTCCATAATCTCCTTAAAACCACGCACTGTCTCTTCCCGGGACACGTACTTACCCTCTCTCCCGTGAAAAGCCTCAGCAACAAACATCGGCTGAGACAGGAACCTCTGTATCTTGCGCGCCCGCGTCACAATCAGCTTGTCCTCCTCACTAAGCTCCTCAATACCCAGTATCGCAATCACGTCTTGAAGGTCCTTGTAGCGCTGAAGTACCCGCTGCACCTCACGAGCCACCCCGTAATGCTCATCACCAACAATACTCGGGTCCAGAATGCGCGAGGTCGAGGCTAACGGGTCTACCGCCGGAAACAAGCCCTGCTCGGAAATAGACCTATCCAACGCAACAACCGCATCAAGGTGACCAAAACTGGTGACTACCCCCGGGTCAGTATAATCGTCGGCGGGAACGTAGACTGCCTGAAACGAGGTTATTGAACCGCGCTTCGTCGACGTAATCCTCTCCTGAAGGTCTCCCATCTCGGTAGCCAGGGTGGGCTGATAGCCCACCGCCGAAGGCATCCGCCCCAGCAAGGCGGATACCTCCATGCCAGCCAGGGTATAGCGATAGATATTATCAATAAACAGCAGGACATCCTGCCCCTCAGCATCACGGAAATACTCGGCCATAGTCAACCCGGTAAGCCCCACGCGGAACCGGACCGCCGGCGGTTCATTCATCTGCCCGAAAACCATCACCGTCTTGTCAATCACCCCCGATTCCTTCATCTCATTCCAAAGGTCATTACCCTCACGAGACCTCTCCCCGACACCGGCAAATACCGAAAACCCACCATGCTCGGTAGCGATATTTCGGATAAGCTCCATAATAATAACCGTCTTCCCCACACCGGCACCGCCGTAGGCACCAATCTTACCACCCTTGGTGAACGGTGTCACCAGGTCAATGACCTTGAGCCCCGTTTCCAGAAGATGGGGCACTGTCTCCTGCTCCTGAAATGAAGGCGGCGAGCGATGAATCGGCCATTTGTCCGCTGCTTCGACGGCACCAAGGTTATCAATCGCCTCCCCCCTGACATCAAACAACCGCCCCAGTGTCCCTCTCCCTACCGGCACGGTAATCGGCTCCCCGGTATCTACCGCTTCGGCTCCACGCGCCAGCCCATCTGTAGGCGCCAGAGACAGGCACCTCACCCAGTTATTCCCGATATGCTCCTGGACCTCCAGCAGAATCTTGCCACCATCGGTAGTAATCTCAACAGCATTAAACAGCGTCGGCAGTTCATCAGGTGGAAACTCTACGTCAACCACCGTCCCGATTATCTGAACTACTTTCCCCTTCGCCATCTTCTCACCTTTTTTATCCTTATACTTCAAGAGGGAACGGCCCATAGGAGTGATAATCTGTGCCTCGAATTGCTCTTCTTTCTACCGCCCCCATTTCCACAAGCTTGCTTAATGCCGTATCCCATGCTCTCCGCTCTTCACTTTCGCCGCAAAGAGTTTCCCAAAGTTCCCGACGACCGAAAGCTACATCCTTATGTTCAGCAAGAAATGTATAGATCTTCTTCATCCACTCCTCTATTTTTGAGTCTATTTCTAATTCAAATTGTTTTCTTGTTATCGGCATACTAGCCTCCTAAGACGGCCTAAAGCTAATAGTTTTTCTATAAATATAGTATAGCACACCAACTACAACTTTTAACTCAACCCTTCCTCTACTCTCTAGAGTATTTAGAACATTCCCCAATTCTTCCGTTGTCAAATGTACTCCTCTTGATATTAGGTATTCCTTCAGTTCATCCAAAGTATAGGCGTAATCAGGATTGGAGCGAAGATATTCTATAAGTAAAAGACCCGGGTCCAGCTCACCGCTTTCAAACTCACTTCGGCTGATAGGCATTACAAAAACCTCGCGCCTAGACCACTGCCGCCGCCCCTCCCGTAATATCCAGAAGCTCCTTCGTAATTGACTCCTGCCGCGCCTTATTGTACAGCAGGGTCAGGTCCTCAATAATCTCATTGGCGTTATCGGTAGCATTCCGCATCGCCACCATCCTCGCCGACTGCTCACTGGCAATAGACTCCAGGATAGCATGGTACACCTGCATCTCCACAAACCGCGGTAATAGCTCCCCCAGTACCGCATCTGGACTCGGTTCGTAGATATACTCTACATTCTGCATTGCCGGTAGAACCGCTGGCTCAACCGGTAGTATCTGCTCCAGCTCCATCCTCTGCACCATCGTCGATACAAACCGGGCATAGACCAGGTACACCATATCTACAACCCCGTTGGTATAGTCGTCAATAACAACCCGCGATATCGGCAGGGTATCCAACAGCTCAGGGCGGTCCCCCAGCCGGCTGAACTCAGCCCGAACATCTCGACCGTACCGCCTCATAAAATCAATCCCTTTGCGACCCACTGTCACAAGGGTAACCGGCACACTCTGCTCCAGGATGAAGCCCGCTGTCCTCCGGTTAACACTGGCATTAAGGCCTCCGCAAAGACCACGGTCAGGCGTAATATGCACCACCCCTATCTTGCTTACCTCTCTTCGCTGCAGCAAAGGGTGAGGCGCACTACCAGACTGAATAGCCGCCAGGTCCGCTATCACCTGCTCGATTTTCTCATCGTAAGGCCTTCCCGCCAACCCGGCTTCCTGCGCCCGCCTCATCTTGGAAGTGGCAATCATCTCCATAGCACGCGTAATCTTGGCTATGCTCTGAACACCCCGTATTCGACGACGAATTAAGCGAATATCTGCCAATCTCTAACCTCACCCGCTTGGTTCCACCGGAATTACTGAAGAAACTGAATACCTCTGAAGAGGCAAACCTCTCTCTGACCTACCCCGCAAAATGACTCTGCTTGAACTCCTGGATAGCCGCCTTCAGTGCCTCTTCGGTACCAGCGCTAATCTCCTTCTCCCGGACAATTGCCTGCCCTATCTCAGGGTGACTCGCCTCTATAAATGTCTGCAGACTGGCTTCAAAATCACCCAGCTTGTCCACCGCCACGTCATCAAGATAGCCATTGATAGCCGCATACAGAATAACAACCTGATTCTCCACTGACATGGGCACATACTGAGGCTGCTTCAGAATTTCGGTAATCCGCTGCCCCCTCTCAAGCTGAGCCCTGGTCGCCCTGTCCAGTTCGGCGGTGCCGAACTGGGCAAACGCCGCCAGTTCCCGAAACTGCGCCAGCTCCAGCCGGAGTCTACCCGCTACCTGCCTCATCGCCCGGGTCTGAGCTTTACTCCCCACCCGCGATACCGATATGCCAACATTCAGTGCCGGCCTGATGCCCGCATTAAACAGGTCTGTTTCCAGGTAAATCTGACCATCGGTAATGGAGATAACATTGGTCGGTATATAGGCGGATACATCACCAGCCTGCGTCTCAATAATAGGCAGGGCTGTAAGTGAACCGCCCCCGAATTCATCTGCGTACTTGGCTGCTCTCTCCAGCAGCCGACTGTGCAGGTAAAAGACGTCACCCGGGTAAGCCTCCCTCCCCGGAGGTCGCCTAAGCAGTAGCGAAAGCTGCCGGTATGCCCAGGCATGCTTGGATAGGTCGTCGTAGATAACCAGCGCATCCTTGCCCTGCTCCATGAATTCCTCACCCATAGCACAGCCAGCATAGGGAGCCAGATACTGCAGGGCAACCGAGTCAGAAGCATTAGCAGCAACCACAATAGTATGCACCATGGCTCCGTATTCCTCCAATGTCGCCACTACCCGCGCCACCTTAGATGTCTTCTGGCCAACGGCAACATAGATACAGGTTAGGTCGCCACCCCTCTGATTGATAATCGTATCAAGAGCAATCGCCGTCTTCCCTGTTGACCGGTCACCAATGATAAGCTCTCTTTGCCCCCGGCCCAGAGGAATTATGCTATCTATCGCTTTTATCCCCGTCTGCACCGGGGTATCTACGGACTTCCGCTGGGTAACATTGGGCGCAACCCGCTCCAGAGCACGGGTCTTCTCTACCTTGACCGCCCCCTTTCCATCCAGGGGCCGACCCAGAGGGTCAACTACCCGCCCAATAAGTGCTTCACCCACCGGCACCTCAGCAATCCGCCCCGTGCACTGCACCTCGTCCCCCTCCTTAATCCCAGCATACTCACCAAGTATGATAGCCGCCACATTGTCCTCTTCCAGGTTCATGGCAATCCCCATAATATCGTTGGGAAATTGGAGCAGCTCGTTGTACCTGGCTGCCGCCAGCCCCTGAATCCTGACTATGCCGTCACCAATCTCAACCACGGCACCAACATCCACCATACTCAGTGTCGTGCCAAATCCCTTAATCTCCTGCCTGATAGCAGAAGCAATATCACGCCCTCTTGTTGTCATCTAAAATACCTCCCCTCTACTCATTAAAAGACTTCCCTCCACTCCTTCCTGAATAGCCCCGATTACCTCCCTTCCCTGCCCATCTCCTTCCTCAGAGCTGCCAGCTTGCTCCGAATGCTGCCATCAATCAGCTTATCGCCAACCCTGATTATTATGCCACCTATCAAGCTCGTATCCACATTGGGCTTGAGCGCCACCGGCTTGCCCACCATATCCGTAATACTCTGGGCTATCCTCAGCCTGTCCTCATCATCAAGAGGAACAGCCGTCGTAACCTCAGCAATCTCAACCCCCTCAACCCCGCGGTAGCTATCCAGTAACCGCTGGTACTCGTCAGCAATATCGGTTATCATGCCAAGTCTGCCCTTAGCCGCCAGCAGAGACACCAGCTTGAGCACCATCGGATTCAGCTCGCCCAGTCGCTGCGATAGCACCCTAATTTTTTCATCAGAACTAACCTCAGGGTTCTCCAGCAACGTGAAAACCGCCTCATCCCTTACCAGGCTGGCAATCTTTCTCAGGTCTGTCTGCCACCTGTTCAGCTCCTGCGCCTCCAGCGCCATCTTGAACACGGTCTGCGAATAACGTCTGGCATAAACGCTATTTGCCATTGTTATCTCCCAAAATACTTCAGCCTAATCCTTCTTCAGGGTTGTGCTTTCGTCCAGCACCTTATCAATCAGCCGGCGGTGTGCTTCCTTATCCAGCGACTGCTCAATCACCTTCTCTGCCGCCTCTATTGTCAGGTCAGTAAACTCCTTACGCAGCTCCTCAATAGCCTCATCTCGCTCTCGCTGAATCTCAAGACGTGCCTTCTCAACGAGGCCGGCACCTTCTTGCCTCGCATCTTGTTGTACCCTTTGCCTCGCCTCCTCTGCGGTTCGTACCGCCCGGGCAATTACCTCCTGCCCCTGCTTACCGGCAGCCTCTAGCTGCTTCTTGACCTCTTCCTCAGCATGTTCCGCCTGCTCCTTGATAACCTCTGTCTGCTCCATGCTCTCCCTAATCCTCTTAGAACGCTCATCAAACATCCTCATAATAGGCTTATAGGCAACCAGATAAAGCAGCCCCAGCAGGATTAGGAAATTTATAACCTGTGCCAGCAGTGTTGGTAAACTAATGCCTAGCCCTTCCACAATATCTCCTCCTGACTGCCCGCATTAAGCCACAAAAATGAGAACTACCGCCACCACCAGAGCATAAATGGCTACTGCCTCAGCGAAGGCAATTGCCAATATCATATTCGTCATTATCGGTCCCCTGGCTTCAGGGTTGCGGCCCAGCGCCTGCATCGCCCCTGCACCCAGAATACCAATTCCTATCCCGGGCCCGATAGCTCCCAAACCCATCGCTAACCCCGCCGCTAGCACCCTCATTGCTTCTGCTTCCATTCTTCACCCTCCTTTAGGTACTTGTATAGGTCTATCTATAGTAAAACCTTCTTCAATGAGCCTCCTCCTCGTGAGGAGCAACAGCAACCGTGGCAAATACCAGCGTCAGCCCTCCGAATATAAGTGCCTGGACAAATCCAACCAGCATCTCAAGCCCGTAAAATGGAATAGCCAGTAGCCACGGCGCAAGGAACAGCATCATCAGTATCAGTATCTCGCCCCCTATCATATTGCCAAAAAGACGGAAGGTAAAACTGATAATACGCACAAACTCGCTCAGCCCCTCCAGTAGACCAACATAGATATCAATAAATCCGTTGAACAGCCCTATAAGCCCATCCCGCAGCTTACCCCTGACCAGCAGCCCTATACTCCTGAAAAACCGCCCCACATTGACGAACTTCTTGAAATAGCGGAGCCCACCATGCGAGGTTATCCCATACACTTCAACAAACACGAAAGACACTAGCGCCAGGGCCAGGGTTAAATTAATGTCCGTATTGGCACCCCGCAGAAGTTGCACGTGCTCACCATTAGCAACGGTAACGTAGATTGAAGTAAAGCCCGGCAGCAAACTCAGCCAGGCGTTCATTATGACAAACAGAAAGATAGTGGTTATTATCGGGAAGAAACGCCGCCCGTTCTTCTCACCGGCAACATCTACGCAGAGGTTTAGCATCCATTCCAGAGCGTACTCAACGAAACTCTGCAACCTCGATGGTATAAGCTTTATCCGACGACTAACCGCATACGCTATTGCTACCAGGACAATAATACTCAGCCAGGCAGTAATAACTGTATTGGTGATAGGGAAACCCAATATGTGGAAAATCTCCTCGGCAGGAAGCTGAACGTGTGGCGCGTCAACCTTAATCCAGTCGGGTAGACCTATATCCCCAAACAGGCTGCTGCCAAGAGCGCCACCCAGCAGGCTAATTACCCCAAGCCCCAGGAAAACAACAAGAATCCCGATGAGGACCGGGAAAGAACAACCGAGGCAGCCACGCCTACGCACTAGCTACCCCCCTTATCACTCTTATTATTTTTGCCATCCATAAAAGGCCGAAGCATGTTATAGACACCATAGAAAGCAACTATAATTCCTAATATCAGACCAGCAATTGTCCAGAAAGGCTCACTATTCAGCTTGCCATCCACCCAGCGTCCACCAACCACACCCAGTATAATAGCCCCAGCAACAAAAAACCCAACCCCCACCAGCCTCAACGCCGCTATCCGCCAGTCCATACTGTAAAAAGCATAACAAATCTGGCGGCCAAGGTCAAACCCGCTCCCTGGCTCGTAAAGCCTCCTCAGCCACTTTACCCCTCCACCCAGCAAAAAGCCCTACAACTCCTCGGTCCTAGGGCTATCTATTCTCCGCTCACTAGCTAAGATTTCTAATTCTCACCCGCTATACCTGCTTCTGCTTAAAAAGCTGGGAAAAGTCACCGTCAAAGCTCTTCAAGAAACTGTGCATTTCCAGCACTTCGTCGTCTGTTACCCTGCCCGTGCTCCTGAACCTGTCCAGTTCTGCCTTGGTCAGGTCGGTAACAATCTCAAACCCCCTCTCCTTGGTAACCACAGCTACTATCAGGTAGTGAGCAGGGCAAGTCGGGCAAAACACGCTAAAAAACCACAAATCTTCACGGTGACCAAGGACCTCAATATTGCCTGCTTCATAGTGCTGCCCGCAGGCACTGCACTTTATCGAGGTTAATAACTTCCTGATACTGTTTTCTTCCATACCCCGTCTCTAAAGTTACTAACCACTCTCCACCTAAGATTTCCGCTTATCAAAGTCATCCATGTCAAGGGTATTGATGAAATCATAAAAAGCCGACATCTTCTTCTTCTCCTCTTCACTAACCTTCTTGCCAACACCCTCAACATCCGCCTGCTCTGTAGGGAGTGGCTTACCCGTCTCTTTATCAAGTAAAATGCCAGCCTTATCTAAAACCCCCTCCTCAGCGTAGATAGGCACATCCACCCTCACCGCCAGCGCTATTGCATCACTCGGGCGAGAGTCAACTTCCATTTGCCCCCCATCCACATTTAGAACGATTTTGGCATAGAAGGTATCGTTCTTAAGCTCTGTGACGATGATAGAGTTGACGCTTGCTCCCAGGGCATCAACAATCGAGCTCAACAAATCGTGAGTAAGTGGCCTGGGTACGCTTACACCCTGCAGTTTTACAGCTATGGCATCCGCCTCGTTAGGACCAATCCAGATAGGCAGATAACGGTCGGTCTCCTTCTCCTTCAAAATCACCACCCGTTGATAGTTCATCAAACTCACCCGAATGCTGTCAATAATCATCTCTACCATAATAAATAGCCCTCCTCGCTGCCTTATCGGGCACGTTTAATTTTACCTTCTCATCACCACCAGTGTCAACTAGAATCGGGGTCGATTTTAGACCACAAACGCCCCCAAATTTTCCCCCACTATTCAGTTGACCTTTCACCAATTCATGATATAATAGCTGTTTAATGGTATAATGTACCAAAGAAAATGGAAATATCTCCTTCGCCCGCAAAGGAGGAAAATCGTGCCTGAAGGTCAAAAAACCATTGTCTGGTTTAACGAAGTAACCAAGAAGGACATACCTGTTGTCGGCGGGAAAGGGGCAAACCTGGGTGAAATGACCAATGCTAATATACCTGTTCCCCAGGGCTTCATTGTAACTGCCAGCGCCTACTTTGACTTCCTCCGGCAGGCGGGAAT
>CAZXWQ010000017.1:0-18700 GCA_964644545.1 uncultured Dehalococcoidales bacterium
ACTTCTAGATGAACAGAACCAGACACTTTCCTACCGTGTCCATCAGGGCTTAAGCACCAAATACGTTGAGGAAATGCGTATCCATTTGGGTGAAGGGGTTGCCGGTCGGGTAGCTGAAAGCGGTAAATCCATTCTGTTAGAGGATATCTCTACTGAGATACACACTGTGCAACCGGACCTGGTGAGTGCCGAGGGTATTAAGGCATTTATTAGCGTACCCCTCCGGGCAAAAGACAAGGTTCTAGGCGTAGTTAATGTTGCCAGCCGTGCACCACGATCATTTACCAGAAATGACATGCATCTATTACACTCGATTGGAGACCAGCTTGGTGTTGCTATCGAGCAGGCAACGCTATACGAACGGCTGAGACGGGCAAGGGAGAGATATCGCCAGCTTGCTCGGCAAACTTTAGTAGCGCAGGAAGAAGAGAGGAAGAGGATTGCTCGGGAGCTGCATGATGAAACCAGTCAGGCACTCTCTGGACTGGCGCTCCAATTGCAGGCGCTAGTGGACATAGCGGAGATGTCGGGCAGCCAAGATACCGAGTTCGTAGTCAAATTGAAGAATGTGCAATCCCTTGTAGTCCAGGTACACAACGAGACAAGCAGGCTAATTGCTGATCTCCGCCCTGCCCTGCTAGATACACTAGGATTAGTTCCTGCCATTCGCCAGTATGCTGTAGCTAGCCTTGGCTCATTGGGCATGAATGTGTCTGTAGAAATCAAGGGGACGGATAGGCGTTTACCGCCGGAAGTTGAAGCTGGGCTTTTTCGCTGGACCCAGGGAGCCATAGGCAACATTGCCCAGCACTCCAGAGCAAAGAATACCACTATTATCCTGGAATATCGGGATGAAGAAATCTTCCTGAGTGTTAGGGACGATGGTCAGGGGTTTGACGTCTTGAAAGTCACCGAGATTGAAGATGACGGCCGTGGCCGGGGCGTGTTCAGCATGAAAGAGAGGGTCGGTCTTCTCGGTGGTACCTGTTCTATTGAGTCGCGACCTGGACAGGGAACCACCGTTTGGGCCAGAGTGCCAATAAGCTGGGGAATCGAGGATGCAAAAAATAAGAGTACTGGTGGTAGATGACCATACCATTGTTCGAGACGGCATTTGTGCCCTGCTGGCACTTGCCGGGGATATAGAGGTAGTAGGTGAAGCTGCCAATGGCAGTCAAGCCCTAGATATGGTCAAGGAACTCGAACCGGATGTGGTGCTTATGGATATCGCTATGCCTATAATGGGCGGACTGGAAGCAACTCGCAGGATATGCAAGGAATCCCCGCGAACCAAGATACTGGTCCTCACGCAATACGATGACAAGGAATACGTCTTCCCCGTTATTGAGGCTGGAGCTTCCGGTTTCATCAGCAAGGTAGCAGCATCCTCAGAGCTTGCCACAGGTATCCGCTCTGTCTCGCAGGGGGACTCCTATCTTTCGCCTTCGATAGCCAAGCTTCTGGTTGAAGACTACCAACTTCGAGGTGGGCTGGTTAGTCACGACCCGTATGAACAGTTAACCGACCGGGAACGGGATGTACTTAAGCTAGTGGCGGAGGGATATACCACACAGGAAATTGCCAATATGCTGGTAGTCAGTAGTAAGACTGTTGAGGGACACAGAACCAGCCTTATGGCGAAACTTGGCATCCACAATCGTACCGAGTTGATCAAGTATGCCCTGCGTAAAGGAATTATTACCATTTGATGATAACGACAGGATGTCGGCACCATAGACCTTGAATAGGCTTGCTTACAGGCCTCCAGTTTAATCTGGCCTCGTCGGCCCACTGCCCATTTATCTCAGGATAAGTTCAGAGCCAAAAAACAGGGCAAAATCCAGAAAAACTCAAGGGTAAAATACCCCCTTTACCAAGGTGAAGCCCTGTTTCGGTCCGTTCCGTATTAGCTTATACTCTCTGACAAGAGTACGTCATCAATCCTGATACTTGCCTTAACCTTGGTTACGGTGGTGAGGTCGTATTGCTTCAAGAAGGAGGACGATGGTGGAGAATAAACCCAGAATTCTGATTGTGGATGACGAGCCCGATTTTGCACAGGTTCTGCAGGCAACTCTGGAGGCTAAGTCCTATCAGGTGGTCATTGCTGGTAACCGAAGTCAGGCTGAGGCAGAGGCTAAAGCCCAAAGACCTGACGTGGTCGCTTTGGGCACAATTATACCTCGGGGAGACGCATTCCTGTTTCACAAGTGGTTGAAACAGACATCGCGGTTTAGCGACGTGCCCATTCTGGTTATTAATGCTCGGCAAGAGGGAGAACTCCTTAAGGGGTGGAGGAAGGACGAGGGGATGCAGTGTGAAGCTGAGGATTTCCTAACTAAACCTGTCGAGCCGGCAACACTGGTGCCTCTTATTGAAAAGCTACTGGATAGGGTGACTAGAAGGATTAAGGTACTGGTAGCCGATGACCATGCTATGGTCAGGGACGGTATTCGGGCAGTACTAGCCTTACAACGAGATATGCAGGTAGTTGGGGATGCGGTAAATGGAAGGGAGGCACTGGAGAAGACAATCGAGCTTTCTCCTGACGTGGTGCTGATGGATATAGTCATGCCAATAATGAACGGGTTGGAGGCAACTAGGCAGATATGCCGCGAATGTCCGCAAGCTAGAGTTCTAATGTTGACCCAATACGATGATGAAGAAAATGTCCTTGCTAGCAACCAGGTGGGAGCACTCGGCTTCATTCCTAAAACGGCGGTCAGTTCCCAGTTACTAACCGGCATAAGGTCGGTAAATCGGGGAAGGCGCTTCATGCATACTGTCGCTCGATAAATAGCCAGGTTGCTACTGCTATCAGGGTACGTGAGTGGAAGCAATTACAATTACGCTCGACGGGGTAGAGGTAAGCGGCTACTCCGGGATGACTGTTTTAGAGTTAGCCGGAGAATCAGGCGTAGATATTCCTACGCTGTGCCATGACCCCTATTTAACCCCAATCGGAGCCTGCAGACTTTGCCTGGTGGAAGACGAGACCTCGGGAGCATTACTGGCTGCTTGTGTTACCCCTATCAGACCAGAAATGGTAATCAATACCCGGTCACAGCGAGTACTGGAACGTCGCAAGGTAATCATACAGTTTCTGCTCGCCAGCCATCCTGATTCATGTTTGGTGTGCGACAAGGGTAACCGCTGTCAACTGCGAAAACTAGCCTCGGAGATGGGCATAGGGCTGATGCAATTCCAGAGAATCCCTCAGCTGAGTGCTATTGAAGAGGTCAACCCTTTCATTGAAAGAGACCTCTCTAAGTGTATCCTGTGCGCTAAGTGTATCCGGGCAGACCAGGAGCTGGTTGTTGAGGGTGCAATTGATTACATTGGCCGAGGCTTCGCTTCCAAACCAGCAACGATGAACGATGTGCCGCTGGAGAAGTCCGAGTGCACCTTCTGCGGAACCTGTGTGGCGATATGTCCCACCGGCGCACTCATGGAGAAAGAGAGGACATACCGCGGGACCACTACCACCACTGTCGATACGGTATGCCCTTATTGCGGTTGCGGATGCAACATTCGCCTCGAGGTCAGAGACAACCGCCTGGTAAGAGTTAGGCCCACTTCAGAAAGCCCGGTGAATCACGGCACGCTTTGTGTCAGGGGGTGTTATGGCTACGATTTCGTACATAGTCCGGAAAGGTTGACCAGCCCCCTGGTCAGGATAGATGGTGAACTTCGGGCGGTAACCTGGGAAGAAGCCCTGGACAAAGTATCTGATGAACTCGCACGAATAAAGGAAGAGCACGGCGCTGATAGCCTGGCTATTCTCGGTACCTCCAAGTGCACTAATGAAGAAAACTACCTGCTACAAAGATTAGCCCGCGGAGTCTGGGGTAATAATAATATCGATAACGGCAGTCGCCTGTATGGCTCAGCCAGTCAAGTCGGTTTGGGATGGTCTATTGGCTTTCCGGGAACAACGAGTTCGCTAGATGAGCTTGAACGGTCCGAGGTGATAATGGTTATTGGAGCTAACCCCGTTACCTCAGCCCCAGCTGTAGGATATGCTATAAAACGTGCTGTTAAGTACAAAGGTGCTAAGCTACTGCTGATTGATCCCCGGCAAACAGGGCTGGCTCAATTCACCCACATTTGGTTGAGGCCTAAGGTTGGTACTGATGTAGTGCTAATAAACGGCTTGGAAAGGGTGGTTATCAATGAAAAACTGTTTGACGAAGAATTCGTAGCCCGGAGGACAGATAATTTTACTGAACTGGAAACGAGCTTGAAAGCATATACTCTTAAGCACGTTGAAGAGATAACCGGTGTGCCCGGTCATGATGTGCAACTTGCCGCTCGCCTCTTTGCCAAGGCAGAGCGGGCTTCGATTGTCTACGGTAACGGTATCACCCAGCATATCACCGGCACGCCTAGCGTTATGGCTCTGGCAAATCTGGCGATGCTTACCGGGAATACCGGTGGGCGGGGAGGCGGTATCTTTGCCTTGCAACGTGAAAACAATGCTCAAGGAGCATGTGACATGGGTAGTTTACCTGACTTCCTACCTGGCTTCCAGGGATTAGACGATGCTCAAGCTATGAAGAACTTCGAGGAGCGGTGGGGGGTTCACTTGCCAGCTAATGCTGGGTTGACAGCTCTGGAAATGATCGAAAAGGCAAATGAAGGGCAGTTGAAGGGAATGCTAATTGTCGGGGAAAATCCAGCCTCAAGCTTCCCACATCCCTCCTTTGTCAGCAATGCCCTTGCTTCTATCGATTTTCTCGCGGTCAGCGACATGTTCCTCACCGAGACGGCGAAACTAGCAACAGTGGTTTTGCCTGCTGCCAGCTTCGCCGAAAAGGAAGGTACCTTTACCAACTTCGAAGGAAGGGTTCAACGAGTAAGAAAGGCTATCGAACCGCCTGGTGATAGCTTACCGGACTGGGAGATAATTCTCCAATTAGCCGCAAAGATGGGACACCCCATGCCGTATTCCTCTCCTCAAGAGGTTAGGGATGAGATCGAGGAGTTAGTTCCCTTATACCAGCCCTCAGCCGACACTGAGTTTGAAACAGAAGACCTTGACTCGGCTGCTTTGCAGGGTAGCCGTTTAAGAGCCAGGCGGCTCTACAAAGGACCCTTCCCGATTGCATTCGAACGTTTTTCCTCGGCTGAATCTACCCCACCGGCAAATGTATCTGGAGATGGTTATCCACTAACCCTAATGTGTGGGTCAATACTGTTCCACTTCGGTAGCGGTACCAGAAGCTCGAGGGCTTCGCGGTTGAGGAAATTCTCGTCACGCGGGTGGGTGGAAATCAGCCACGCGGACGCCGAACGTCTTGGATATAGCGACGGAGATATAGTCAAGGTAGTCTCATCCGTTGGTGACGTAACTACCACCATCAGGTTAACTGAGACATTACCCCCAGGCGTGCTCTTCATGCCCATATCATTCCCGGGGACCCCGGTCAATGAGCTGTTCGACATATCCTTGGACCCCCGGGCAAAGACCCCTTCATTCAAGGCGTGTGCGGTAAGGTTGGAAAGGATTAATAACGATGGCTGAGGCAAAAAGAGCCACAAAAGCTAAACTGAAGAGAATAGACGGTACTATCGCCGACTACCGTACGCAGAAATGGGCGCTAATACCCCTTCTCCAGGAGATTCAGCAGATGCTGGGCTACATTCCTCCCGAAACAATACCTGGTATTGCCAGAGGTCTGAACCTGTTTCCCAGTCAGGTACAGGGGGTGGTTACCTTCTATGAACAGTTTTATACCACACCCCGGGGGAAGAACGTAGTCAGGGTATGTCGGGGAACTGCCTGCCATGTCCGGGGCGGGAAAACGATATTAAAATTGGTCAAGCAGGAGCTGGGTGTTGAAGAAAGTGAAACCACCCCCGACTTTCAGTATAGTCTGGAAACCGTCGCCTGCATTGGTTGTTGTGCACTGGCGCCTAACATCGTCATCAACAGCAACATATATGGTCACATGAATCCTAAGAAAGTAGCATCAATCTTTGGTCATCACGGAGGGCAGTGAGATGCAGCAGAAAGAGGCCATGGTTTCAACCAATGATGAGTGCTCAGTCCTTGTCTGCCGTGGGTCAGGTTGCCCCGGGTCGGACCAAATTCTGAAGCGTCTGGAAGAGGAAGTCACGCGGCTCGGCCTGGATGTTAAAGTAAAGCTCACTGGTTGCCACGGTTTCTGTCAGGTTGGTCCCACAGTGATAGTGGAACCAGAGGATATCTTTTATTGCCGCGTATCAGTAGATGATGTTACTGAAATCGCCGAGAAGCATTTGAGAGAGCGTCAGGTGGTGAGCAGGCTCCTTTACGTTGACCCTGTGACCGGCCAGGCTGTACCACACTACTCGGATATAAACTTCTACCAGAAGCAGGAGCGCATCATCCTGCGCAACTGCGGTCATATCAACCCAGAGAAGATTGATGAGTACCTTGCCCGGGGTGGCTACCAGGCCCTGCGGAAGGTCCTTTTCAACATGACGCCTGAGCAGGTCATCGAGGAGATTAATAAGTCTGGACTTCGCGGTCGTGGTGGAGCGGGGTTCTCCGCCGGGCGCAAGTGGGAATTCTGTCGCAATGCTCCCGGCTCAATGAAATACGTCATCTGCAACGCTGACGAGGGCGACCCCGGGGCTTTTATGGACCGGTCTATCTTGGAGGCGGACCCACACGCTGTCCTCGAAGGGCTGACTATTGCCGCTTATGCTATCGGCGCCAGTGAGGGCTATGTTTATATTCGCGCTGAGTATCCTCTGGCGGTAAGCCGACTTCACACGGCCCTTGACCAAGCTCAGAAAAACGGGTTTCTGGGAAAAGATGTGCTTGGCTCGGGCTTTAGTTTCACGCTGCATATTAAAGAGGGGGCCGGCGCCTTTGTCTGTGGTGAAGAGACCGCCCTAATCGCTTCTATTGAGAGCCGCCGGGGTATGCCCCGTCCGCGCCCCCCATTCCCCGCCCAATCAGGTTTAGACGGGAAGCCTACAACCATCAACAACGTAAAGACGCTAGCCTCAGTCCCGATTATTATTGAGCGAGGAGCCGACTGGTTTGCCAGCATCGGCACTGAGAAGAGCAAGGGAACCGCCGTGTTCGCTCTCACTGGAAAGATTGCCAATAGTGGCTTGGTGGAGGTGCCAATGGGTACCCCCTTAGCCCACATCATCTATGAGATTGGCGGTGGCATACCTGGAGGTAAGCGACTTAAGGCAGTGCAAACCGGCGGTCCCTCAGGCGGCTGCATCCCAGCTCGCCTCGTTGACCTGCCAGTAGACTACGAATCACTGGCTGCGGTAGGCTCAATAATGGGCTCGGGGGGTATGGTGGTGCTGGATGAAGCAACTTGTATGGTCGAAATAGCTAGGTACTTCCTCAATTTCACTCAGACTGAGTCCTGCGGTAAGTGCACCCCCTGCCGCCTGGGAACCAGGCAGATGCTGGAAATCCTGACCCGAATCACTGAGGGTAAAGGGCGCGACGATGACATCGATACCCTGCTCACCATAGCCACAACCGTCAAGGAGTGCTCGTTGTGTGGCCTCGGTCAGACCTCGCCGAACCCGGTGCTTTCTACTATTAACTATTTCCGGGACGAATATGAAGCCCATATAAAGGAGAAGAAGTGTCCGGCGGCTGCCTGCGATGCTCTGATGATATCGCCGTGTCAGCATACCTGCCCGGTAGGAATCAATATCCCCAAATATGTTGCCCATATTGCCGCTAGTGAATATCGGGAGGCCATTGACACCATCAGGGAGCGCAATCCTTTCCCGTCAATCTGCGGTCGTATCTGCCATCATCCCTGTGAGTTCAGGTGCCGTCGCGGTGAACTGGATGACCCGGTAGCTATCAGGGAACTCAAGCGTTTTGCCGCTGACTGGTATTTCGAAAATGTGGCTGAAGACCCGGAGCCGTTTCCCCAAACGCAAAGTCAGCGGGTAGCTGTAGTTGGGGCTGGGCCCACCGGGCTGTCTTGTGCATACTTTTTAGCTCAGATGGGTTACCCGGTAGCCGACTTTGAAGCCCTTCCCATCGGTGGTGGCATGCTATCCGTGGCTATACCCGAGTTCCGACTACCTCGGGAGGTTATTCAAAAGGAGATTGACTACATCGCCAAAAAGGGAGTGGTTATAAGATATAACACCCCGATTAGTATCAATTTTACTGTGGAAGACCTCAGGAAAGACGGCTTTGATGCTGTCTTTGTTGCTGCCGGCGCTCAGAGAAGCCAGCGCATAGGCATACCCGGTGAGCTAGAAGACATCGCCAGTTTCTATTACGGCTTAAGATTCCTGAGAGATGTAAAGCTCGGCAGACAGGTCAGCATTGGCCGTCGGGTGGCTGTTATCGGAGGGGGTAATGTGGCTCTGGATGCGGCTCGTACTGCCCTTCGTCTTGGCGCTGACGAGGTTAATATTTACTACCGAAGGTCACGGGATGAGATGCCCGTGACCGAGGTTGAGTACGACCAAACCATTGCTGAGGGTGTCCAGGTCAACTTTTTAGTTAGTCCCACCAGAATAGTTAGTGAGAACTGGGAAGTGACTGGACTGCAATGTAGCCACATGAGACTGGGCGAGCCTGATGAGAGTAGTAGGCGGCGGCCTATCCCAATCACCGGTTCTGAGTTCTTTGTGGAAGCAGACAACGTTATTGCCGCCGTAGGCCAGGCTCCCGACCTTTCATTTCTCCCACCCGACAGTGCCCTCGAGCGCACCCGCTGGGAGACACTAGTTGTTGATAACAATACCCTGTCTACCAATGTCAGCGGAGTCTTCGCAGGTGGGGACTTTGTTACCGGACCAGGCATGGTGATAGACGCTATTGCCGCCGGCAGGCGGGCAGCCATCGCAATAGACAAATACCTGAAGGGAGACACCTCCAGGGTCGAGATATACGACCTCAGGGTCGGAGTTGTCGGCGAGTTGCCCAGCCAGGAAATTGAGGAATCCTGGGAAGTTAAGCCCAGATTAGCAGTACCGACACTTCCCGTTAAGAAGAGAAAGGCGAGCTTCGCTGAGGTGGAACTCAGTTTCTCTGAGAAGAGAGCCAGACAAGAAGCCAAACGATGCCTGAGGTGTGACTTAGAAAGGTAGCAGGGCGGCATCGCTAGCTCAAGGGGAGGATTACCATGAAATCGATAACCAGGGAGAAACCATTTGACGAAGTCGAGGAGCACCTGGTCGATGTTGACAGATTGTTTATTGTTGGTTGCGGTACCTGCACCACTATGACCAAGACCGGGGGGATAGACCAGGTTCTGGAGATGAAGGACCGCCTCCAGCAACTGGGCAAGTGGGTTACCGGATGGACGGTTATCCCCACGGCCTGTGATGAAATGACTGAAGTAGCAATGAAGGAGAATAGAGGAGCCATTGAGAATGCCAGTCGTGTCCTGGCAATGACCTGTGCCCTGGGAATGCACCGAATGAGCTTGTATATCGACCGCCCGGTAATCCCTGCGCTTGATACCTTGTTCATCGGTGTAGAAGACACCCCGGGCTATTTCCGTGAGGTCTGTGCTCAGTGTGGTCAGTGTATCCTCGGTGAAACGGCTGGTATCTGCCCGATTACTACCTGCCACAAGGGTTTGGTTAACGGTCCGTGTGGTGGCACCAATAACGGCAAGTGCGAGGTCGATAAAGACAAGGATTGTGCCTGGACTCTTATCTATGAGCGCCTTAGGGACCAGGGTAGGCTTGATTTAATGCGAAAATATCACCCTCCCAGGAACTTTCAGGTAGTGCCCAGACCGAGAACAGTTAAAATCTAGCAAGCAAGGAGGCAGGGCAATGGTGTCAAGCTTCAGAGATGCCCTTAACTCTGGCAAGTTTGTAATTACCAGTGAGATTGCTCCACCGAAGGGAACGAACCTTGAAAAGATGATTCACCACATTGAGCTTCTCAAGGACAAGGTAGATGCACTGAATGTTACTGACCACCAGAGTTCGGTAATGCGATTCCCTTCCCTTGGTGGTTGCCTCGCTATTAAGGAGCAAGGTGGTGAGCCTATTTTGCAAATGACCTGCCGCGACCGTAACCGCCTGGCTCTCCAGGCTGAGCTTATGCTGGCATATACCAGGGGGATAAGGAATATCCTTTGTCTTACCGGCGACGCCGTCTTGGCAGGCGACCATAATGAAGCCAAGGGTGTCTTTGACCTTGATTCCACTCAGCTACTAAAGACAATCCGTTTGATGGAATCCGGTCAGGACATGGGAGGCAACAGCCTAGATGGGGCAGTGGAATTTTGTGCTGGCGCCATAGTTACCCCTGAAGCAAGACCACTCGAGCCCCAGCTTATCAAGTTTGAAAAGAAAGTTGAGGCCAGTGCCGAGTTCTTCCAAACCCAAGCGATTTATGACCTTGATAGCTTCAGCAAATTCATGGGGTACGCTCGGCAGTTTCCAGTGAAAGTGCTGGCCGGGATAGTCTTGCTGTCATCAGCCAGAATGGCAAGGTTCATGACAGAAAACGTACCCGGTATCTTTGTGCCGCAAAACCTGATTGATGAATTGGCGAGTGCACCCAAAGGTGAGGCATTAGCTAAAGGCATAGAGATTGCCGGGCGAATGATTGCTGCCTTGAAGAAGGATTCCATATGTGATGGTGTTCACATTATGGCTATCAACAGAGAGGAAGTAGTTCCTGATATCCTGGCAACTGCCGGACTTTAGGTCATTCTACTCCTACTAAACATAGCCCACGAATGTCAAGCTGTGCTACATTGCACATTTGTCCAGATTGTGTGATAAACAACAAAGGGACTGGATACTTATCACAGGTATCCAGCCCCCTCCATAATCTGGACTCCCAGAATAATAGTACTAACTCTTTCCTATCCGAAACATCTTGGTCCCGCATGTGGGACAAACACCCTGGGTGGCCGGCTTACCGTTCTTCATTGTAATGCTCTTAGGGTCTTTCATCTCTCTCTTGGCACGGCACTTCACACAGTATGCTTGCACTAGTCCACCTCCTTTTTGTATGAACGATAAACTATTCTTTGCCTTCTGTCTGTTTGTGGACAGGGGGCTTTTTTAGTTTGGGATGTTGAGGGTATGGAAAACTGAGGAAACCTATCCCCATGACCCCCTTCCCTTGTTATTTCTCAAAGGGAAGGGGGAATAATTTAGAGAGGGGGCAAAGCCCCCTCTCTAAAATCTCTTCCCTGTCTGGCTGGTACTATCAGGGGCTTCAGGGAGAAGTAATGAGATTGCTTCACCCTTCAGTGGAAGGGATCGCAATGACGGGGGGGGAGAGAATAGAGATTGCTTCGTCGAGTTCCTTCACTGCCTCTTCGCCAGGCTCAGAGCTATGGTTCAGGACAAGCCTGGCAATGACAGTGGGGTTATTTTAATAATTTTTATCTACCTCACCCCCTTTCTCCCCCTCTCCTATCAAGGAGAGGGGGAGTTTATAGGTTAGAGGGGCTTCGCCCCTCTAGAACTCCCTGTTGATGTGTTTGGAGGGATTGCTTCGTCGAGTTCCTTCATTTCATTCAGGACAAGCCTCGCAATGACAGGTGCATGGTGGGTTCAAATAATCCACAGATTAAGGTCTATTTTGGGGTATTGACATAAACAGGTTAATGAAATATAATTAACGCCTGCGGACATTAATAGAATGCATAAGTAAATAGTGCAAGTGTCCGGGTAGTATTTTGGTTTGGGAGGTGAGAGAGATGAACTAAGGGCACTGGAACCGCTGAGAATGCGGTGGCTGGTGCTCTTTTTGATTTGTAGAGGGGGTTATGCCTATGCATGGTTCTGCATACCTTAGCCTTGCGGTGGGTGTTGAGGGACAAGCATTCCAAGTTAGCTACACCGTTTTTCATAAGTAAGAACTACAAGGAGGTAAAAGATGGCAAAGCTGAAACTAGATTGGTCATTAAGGTACGAATACACCGGGAGCAATGTAAATGTGCATGCGCCCACCAGTGGCGGAGTTTATCGGCTCATATACAAGTCTGATGATAAATACTATGTTTTTTACGTTGGTCAGGCTGGTGATATCGATGAAAGACTACGCCAGCATCTCGCGGTAACTGAACCAGACGCCTGCATAAAGCGTCATATTCGAGACTACACTTGCTATTTCCGCTATGCCAAGATAGAAAGCATAGCGGATAGGAATGGTGCTGAACGGGCTTTATATGACAAGTACGAGCCAACATGCAATGACGTGGCACCACCCGGGCCACCGGCTGACATCAATTTTGATTAACCTTGGTCTCCACGCTTGTCTAGATTTACCCGGCCAGTAGCTCCTTGACCTTTTCGGTGAAGGCAGGTACGACCTTCTTCCAGTCGCCTACCACGCCGTAGCTGGCTTCTTTAAAGATATTTGCCTCGGGGTCTTTATTAACAGCCACAATATTCTTGGAGCCGGAGCAACCAGCCAGGTGCTGGCTGGAACCGGAGAGAGCTACGGCAATATATAGCTCGGGAGAAACAATCTTACCGGTGAGCCCTACCTGCATGGTATCGGGCACCCAGCCGTTATCGCAGGGAGGTCGGCTGGCACCTATTGCCGCCTTGAGCAGCTTCGCCAGTTCCTCCAGGTCCTTGAAGCCTTCGGGCCCGCCAATACCTCTACCACCGGTGACGATTATATTGGCATCCTCAAGCTTTATCCCTTCTACCTCCTCTACTACCGTATCCAGGACCTTGCTTCGTATGGCTGACGGGTCCAGCCCGGCCTCAACACTAACCACTTCCCCCTTCCTGGAGTCATCCCGCGCCAGTGGTGACATCGCCTTAACCCTTACTGTAGCCATCTGCGGGTAGGAGTCAGAGGTAAAGATAGCCCGGGCGTTGCCTCCATAGACAGGCTTGGTCATCTGCAATAGCTTCGAGTCAGGGTCGATAGCCAGCTCCACGCAGTCGAGGGTGACCGCAGTCTCCAGTCTGAACGCCAGACGAGGCGCTAAATCACGGCCGGTATTGGTCTGCCCCATGAGAATAATCTGGGGCATCGCCTGCCTGGCCACCTTCTCCATAACTGTTACGCAGGAATCGGTCTCGTAGTCCTTGAGCAGTGCATCATCAACTACATAAACCTTATCGGCGCCAAAAGCAATTGTTTCCTGAGCCAGGCCACTTACTTCACTGCCGGCCAGTACGGCGGATAGCTCCTCTCCCAGCTCATCAGCCAGCTTCCTGCCGCAACCCAGCAGTTCAGTTGCTATAGCGGCCAGTTTGCCCTCGACAACCTCACAGTGAACCATTACCCCTTTATTATCGGACATCTATATTTCCTCCTTAGTTTAAAGCTATTAGAAGTCCCGGCAAGGACCTCTACAGCAACTTGGCTTCCCTGAGTCTTGCAGCCAGGTTAGTCCCCGCCTCCTCCAGACTCTCCCCCTCTATAATCTCACAGGTGCCTTCACGAACTGGCTGGAACAGTCTGAGCATTTTGGTACGTCTGCCGGTAGCACCAATCTGAGAAGGCTCTACCCCGATATCAGCCGGTTTCCAGATAACGGGCTCCTTGCGCTTGGCTGCCATAATCCCCTTTATGGTGGCATAGCGGGGTTCGCCGAGTTCATTGCTGACCGTAATCAGGGCAGGTAAAGATACCTCAACCGTCTGATAGCCATCAGCAGTTACCCTTTCCACCTTTGCCTTGCCGTCGCTGGTCTCTACCTTTTTGGCGAGAGTTACACTGGGCAGCCCCAGTATCTCGGCGATACCCGAGCCCACCTGCCCGGCATCCCAGTCAGCCGCCTGCCGCCCACAGAAGATGATGTCATATTCGCCTATCTTCTCAATAGCCTTGGCGAGAGCGTAGGCTGTCGACCAGCTATCACCTTCGACAAAAGCCTCGTCCTCCAAAAGGACGAGCTCATCAGCCCCCATGGATAGCGGTTTCTTCACCACGTCCCGCAGCAGGTTGACGCCAAGGCTTACAGCGGTTATCTTGCCGCCCTGGGCATCCTTAATCCTCAATGCCGCCTCTACCGCCTGCTCATCAAAGGGGCTAATGACCGGCGGCACGCCCGGTGGTGGTACCACCTGGTTGCTGCCAGCATCAATCTTGAAGCTGGCCGGCGGTGCTTCCGGGTCAATCACCTGTTTGACACAGACAATCATATTCATCGTGTGCCTGTTCCTCCTTCCGTTTATAATTTACTCTTTTCTCTTGATGTAAGACCCAATTGATAACTTTAGCATCAAACCCAACTCAGCGTCAAGTTATAATTACTGAGTCCGGCGGGGTCAGAAGCGGGATAATATCCCACAGGCTGTATATCTCAATGTCCGGACCTGGCGCATCCAGTGGTCTAGCGACCCTGCTCCTGTTTATCCAGACGGCGTACATTCCAACATTCCTTGCCCCGGCTATATCCGCAGTCAGGGAATCCCCGACATGGATTGCCTCTTCAGGTTTTACCCGCACTGATTCCAGTGCCTTGAGGAAGATACCCGAGTCCGGCTTGCCGACTCCCAGTTCGCCAGAAATAACGAATGTATGCAGATAGGGTATTAAACCAGTGACGTGGAGTTTCTCACGTTGAGTATCTGCGGGTCCATTGCTGATTATTCCCAAAACAAATTTCTGGCGGAGGGTACCCAATACGTCACTGACCTCGGGGAAGAGGGAGTAGCCGGCACTACGTTCCTGGGCGTAAATGTCTGCCGCCTCAACTGCTATGTCTGGATTTGACAGGCCGTACGCTTCCAGTGCCTTGCCCCAGACCTCTATGCGTATGTCTCTTCCACTGGTGCTGCCGCTACCGGAGGCTCGCGGGACACTGCCAGTACTTGTCCACCACTCATTAGCCGCTTCAGTATAGGTAGCCTCCAGTCTATTGGGTTCGAGCTGAGGATGTAGCTTACCCAAAGTCGTGCAGGTTCGAGCTATTGCCTCACGCATGCAACGGTCGTCATCGATAAGTGTCTCGTCGAGGTCGAAGAATACGGCACGGACACGCTCACTTATTTCCGCCATAATCTGCCTTTCGATTTGAGATTGCTTCGTCGAGTTCCTTCACTGCGTCTTCGCCTTGAGATTGCTCAGTCGCTTACGCTCCTCGCAATGACAGGGAGCAGGATTCCTGGCTACGACTCAGAATGCCGGATTGCGGCTAGATAATCCCCTCTTCCTCAAGCCGGTCCAGGTCTTGATGGCTGTAGCCCAAAATCCCGCAGTATATTTCCTCATTGTGCTGGCCCACTGCCGGGAAAGAGCGCTCTATCTGTAGTTGTGTGCCGGACATCCTCAGGGGGATACCGGTAACCAGAACCTTACTTTTTCCATCAGGGGAAGGTACTTCCACCAGCATTTCACGCGCCTTGACCTGGGGGTCGTGAGCCACCTCGGTCTGCTCGTAGCAGATGCCGCAGGGGATAGGAATCTTTTCGGCGCTGGCAATTACCTCTTCCGCAGTCTGTGAGGCGACCCACTCACTAACCGCCGTATCGATTATTTCACGGTGCTCCCAGCGAGCCAGGTCACTGTTGAACCTGGGGTCAGTAGCCAGGTCTTCCCTGCCGATAAACCGGGCAAACCTCCGCCAGATTGAATTGGTAATAATGGCGAGCATTACCCATCTGCCGTCTTTCGTCTGGTAGCTATCGCTGGGTCCTATCCACGGGGCCCGGTTACCGGTCTGCTGGCGACTATAACCTCCTGTCTCCCACTCCCCTATCAGGGGAGACACAAATGTAATGGCGGTCTGCAGAAGCGTGGTATCAATCATCTGTCCTTCCCCGGTAGCCTGCCGGTGATAGAGGGCAGATACCACACCAAGGGCAGCAAGGCATGCCGTGAGATAGTCCGTATGTGGTGCCTGCTCCTTGCTTGGCGGTCCCGGGAAGCCGCTGATTGCCATTGCCCCGGACATCGCCTTGGCAATCTGGTCGAAACCAAGGCGGTGACTGTATGGACCGGTAGGACCGAAGCCGGAGACGTGAGCGAATATTATGTCGGGTTTGATTGCCTTGAGGTTATCGTAGGTGATACCGAATGCCTTGGCTGCCTCGGGGCTGAAGTTCTCTATCAGTACATCAGAATGTTTTACCACTTTCCCCAGTAGCTCTCTGGCCTTCTCATTTCTCTCGAAGTTCAGTGAAATTGCCTTCTTGTTGCGGTTCTGGTTGGTAAAACCATAGGCGTACCCGGCGGGCGTTAGCAGTCCCAGATACCTGTCTTCTGCCCCACCAGACCGCTCCACTCTGATAACCTCGGCACCGAGGTCGGCAAGGAGCATTCCGCAGAAAGGGCAGGCAATGAACCGCCCCAGGTCAAGCACTCTGATACCAGCTAATGGTCCCGCCATTTTACAAAACTCCTCTCTAATGTGAAGGAAGACTTATACTAACTACCCGGTCTATGCCGCTCAAGTCCGGCGAGACTTCAACCCCGGCTGAAGGAAACAGACCGTGCAGGAAGGTAGTTAATGCTCCTCCCTGCCCCTCTCCTATCTCCAGGAGCAGTTGGCCCCCCGGACGGAGCTTATCACCTGCCTGGAGGCATAGCCTGCGTATCACCCCCAGCCCATCCGGGCCGCCGTCCAGCGCCAGCCTGGGCTCAAAACCCGTTGTGTTAGTACTGCCAAGCTCTGATGCCCTGACATAGGGCAAATTGGCTACAATGAGGTCAACAGGTTCCGGCAGTGGGTCAAGCATGTCGCCAGCTAAAAGGCAAACTCTACGGGCTATCCCGTGTTTCCGGCAGTTAGCCAGGGTAACCCTGAGGGCAGAGGTCGATATATCTAAAGCATATATTCTGACCTGTGGGAGGCCTAGCGCCAGGCTGATGGCAATAGCGCCACATCCCGTGCCAACATCAGCTACGGTCGACAATATGTGTTTTTTAGCCAGTTCGAGAGCCTTCTCCACAAGTAGCTCACTCTCGGGTCGAGGAATCAGGACACTGGAATCAACATAGAAATCAAGCCCGTAGAACTCGCGGTGTCCTGTGATATATGCGGCAGGCTCGTGGTTGAGGAGGCGCTGAATCTGACGCCAGAAGGTTTTCTCCTGTTCCCGGCTTAGTTCACGGTCAAGCTCTGAGTAGAGCTGAACCCGGCTTATCTTCAGGGTATCCCTTAGTAGCAGGTCAGCCTCAAGAGGGGCATCTTCAATGTTACCAGCGGCAAGCACTCTTCTGGCACGAGCCAGAACCTGTTTTGCCGTCATGCCAGTTGTTCCTGTAGCTGTTTTGCCTGGTCATTGGTGGCCAGGGCATCGATAAGCTGGTCAAGCTCTCCACCCATGATGCCGGGCAGGTTATGGAGGTTCATACCAATTCGGTGGTCGGTAATACGGTCTTGAGGAAAATTGTAGGTCCGTATCTTTTCCGAACGGTCGCCGGTGCCCACCTGAGCACGGCGCTGGGTGCTCGTCTCCTTTTCCTGTTTGCTCCGCTCCATGTCGAGGAGTCGGGCTCGAAGTACTGCCATCGCCTTTGTCTTGTTTCTTAGCTGCGACCGTTCATCCTGGCAAACGACTACCATGCCGGTAGGCTCATGGGTGATGCGCACCGCGGTGGCTACCTTGTTTACATTCTGCCCTCCGGCACCACGACTGTGGAAGATATCAACTCTCAGGTCGTCAGGACTAACCGCTACCTCTACCTCTTCTGCCTCCGGCAGGACCGCTACGGTAGCTGCTGAAGTATGAATTCTACCCGACGACTCGGTAACAGGCACCCGCTGCACCCGGTGAACCCCCCTCTCATATTTGAGTCGACTGAATGCACCCTTACCCCTTATTTCAAAGATAATCTCCTTAAAACCGCCGATGCCGCTTTCATTGGCGTTGATAATATCTACATACCAGCCCTTAGCCTGGGCGTACCGACTATACATACGAAAGAGGTCGGCGGCAAACAGTCCGGCTTCTTCACCACCTGTCCCCGCCCGAATTTCCATGATGATGTTTCTTTCATCCTTAGCGTCCCTGGGCAAGAGAGCAAGCTTAAGCCGTTCACCCAGATACTCCAGTTGTGATTCAAGCCCCGCTATCTCCTGCTTGACCAGAGTCGCCATTTCCTCGTCCAGCTCTTCACCGAGCATCGCCCTGGTTTTTTCCAGTGATTTGATGTTTGCCCGGTAATCGCGGTAGATGGCGACCAGGTTTTCAATGCCGGCTTTCTCCTGAGCCAATTCCTGCAGTTTCTGTACATCAGAGGCTATTTCAGGCTGCGCCATCTGGTTTTCTATCTCGTTATAACGCTTCTCTATACTTTCCAACCGGTCTAACATAGCTAAAGTCCTACACGAAAATTATAGCACAGGGATGGGCAGGGCTCAAAAGTAGCGTGGTGGTCTACCTTGCCTTCCCCACGGTTTCACCCGGCCAGATTTTGCTACCCGGCTCCAGTTTGTAGCCTTCGGCCACCGTTACGTTGTCACCGAGCACCGCCTCTTCAATAACACTATCAGCGTTGAGGCAGCAGTGGTCAGCAACCATAGACCCCTTTAGCCTGACCCGCGGTCCCATCCGAACATCGTGCCATATAATAGAGCCCTCAATCACAGTATCTTCCAGGATTGTGCAGCCATTACCAATCACTATCGGCCCGGTCAGCCTGGCATTCTCACCGATGGCGCAGTTATCGCCTATAACTACCGGACCGTTGACTTGAGCTGTCGGGTGGACACTGCATTGCCCGCCGATGAGCACCTCTCTATCCGTAGCCGGGGTATAATGACTGCTCTTGCCACTGAGCAGGTCCCGGTGTAGCTGGAGGTATTTCTCCGGGGTGCCC
>CAZXWQ010000018.1:0-3273 GCA_964644545.1 uncultured Dehalococcoidales bacterium
GCTAATCAGCCCATCAATCAGCAGTCGAGTGCAACCGTGGTAAAATACTAGCTCTACTATCCAATCTCCCAGTACGGTCCACCTCGCCATCTTGTTACACCCTCAAGTCTAAAACGGTTTACTCTCAAGTGCATCACAACGCAAGGTTAGAATCTTACAACAAAGTCACAAGTACAAAATGGCCTGCCTGCCATGTAAACGAGGGGGAAGTGAAAGGTCTTCACGGAATCGGAAGGCTCTTTAGCATACTATCTATCACCGGTAAAAGATGGCCAGCCTGCGGTTACATATCCTGACGCATCATATATCCTATGCCAGACCTGGTTACTATGTAGCTAGCGTTCTTGGCATCATCCCCTATCTTTCGTCTCAGCCGGGTCATATTTACCTGAAGAAGGTGAGTCTCGCCAATATAGTCCTCACCCCAGACCTTCTCCAGAATCTGGTCAGGAGTAAGCACCCGACCGGCGTTAACTGCCAGATAAGCCAGCAGTGTATACTCGGTAGCTGTCAAATTTACTTCCCTTCCCTCCACATTGACCCTACGCCGGACAAAGTCAATCGTCAGGTTTTTACAGTAGAAGGGACGTTGCGGGCGTTCAGCCCACATATCGGTTCGGCGCAACACTGCCCGGACCCGCGCCGCTAATACTCTTGAAGAGAAGGGCTTTGTTACATAGTCGTCAGCACCGGCGTCCAGTCCCCGGACCTTCCCTTCGTCATCACCCCTGGCGGTGACCATGATTATCGGAGTCTGTGCGAATTCACGAATACACTGGCAGACGGAATATCCGTCCATACCAGGCATTAAAATGTCCAGCAAGACCAGGTCTGGAGTTACTTCGTCAAACCTCTCAAGGGCATTCTCGCCACTGCTGGAGGTAAATACACGGTAGCCTTCAAGCTCAAGCATACGTTGTATCATACGCAACATGCGCTCGTCATCATCAACCGCCAATACAGAGGCCTTTTTTGACGGCATATCGACATCACCTCGCTCGACCTAGAACGAAAGCAATTCCAAACTTGAAGAACAGGAAACCCACCAGCTCAAGCATATAAACCACAAATATACATATATTATATTAATCCCCTACCACAAGAACCATTCTTCTCACCACGGTCTGTACTGCGGTATCATTCTTTTGGTTTACAGCGGTGAAGTGAACACAAATTTACTTCCCTTACCGTCATTATCCTCTATCCAGATACGACCGCCATGTGCTTCGACAAGTCCCTTGCAGACAGCAAGCCCCAGACCAAGACCGCCTCCTCCTTGCGACAGTCTTTCCTCAAGATGATACATCCGGTCGAATACCCTGTCCCTCTCTTCAACAGGTACACCTACCCCCTCGTCAGAGACACTGACACGCAGCTCTTCTCCAACACATTGGGCCTCCAATACTATATTACCTCCCTCCTCCGAATACTTGACAGCGTTATCAATAAGGTTATCCAGTACCTGCCTAATGCGCCTGGCATCAACATTGACTCTTGGCAACTTTTTCTCCACCGTACATGTTATGCTATACTGGGGTGCTCTAGCGCGCCCCATCGTCACCGCCTGCCGCAATAACTTCGCTATACTGGTGGGCTGCTTGTTTATTTTAAGTAGACCAGCATCAAGCCGGGACATGTCCAGGAGATGCTCAACGAGTTCAGTCAACCTATCAGTAGCCCTATCTATTGAAACCAGGTGCGTGAGTTTTTCATCATGCCCAAGCCTATCGTCATAATCCAATAGCATGGTAGAGTATCCCTTGATGGTTGCCAGTGGTGTACGTAGTTCGTGGGAAACCATGGAGAGGATATTAGTCTTGAGTTTATTCAGGCCCTCATATTCAACAATTTTCCGCTCCATCCGCTTACGTTCAGTCACCTGCCGGACAAGAGCCAGAAAGCGGCTAAAGTTGAGTGGCTTGGTTTCATAGGCTACTATATTCTTATGCTTCACCGCTTCAACGGCGGTTTCAAACGAAGCATAGCCGGTAATAATGATATACTCCATTGCAGGAGATATCTCGGCTAATCTCTCAACCAGCTTCACGCCCGGCATGTCTGGTAGCATAATGTCAATGAGACCCAGGTCGAATACTTTCTGGTGACAGAGATTGACTGCTTTCTGTCCGTCTGCGGCAAGCACAGTACAATAGCCTGCCGTCCCCAGGACATCCCGCAAATTTGAGGCGAGGTCCAAGTCATCATCCACAATGAGCACATCACAATTCTCTACCACCGGACTACCCCCACCAGATATTTTATTAAGCTCTATTCAGGTTTCCTGAGCATACCCCTGGCTCTCTGTTCCTTAATCTGCTCAAGGAGCGAAGACAACTCGTCCATGTCTATTGGCTTTTCCAGGCATGTATAGGCATTCTCCCGTAGAGCCCGCTGCACCAGATTTCCCATCTCCTTCGAGTAGCCGGTGATAATAACTACCGCCGCACCCGGGCGGATATCCCTTATGGATAAGTAAGTCTCCAGACCGTTTAGAGGAGGTAGGTTCATGTCAATGAGCATAATGTCGAAATTGTTCTCCCATGTCATCTGTACTGCTGTATCGCCATCGTAGGCAACACTCACTCGGTAGCCCTTTTCACTCAGGAAATCTCTCATGGTATCACAGATGGTCTGGTCATCATCCACGACAAGTACGAGCGCCCTGTTGGGCTCTGTTTGTCCAATAAGTACCAGTAACTTGTCAAAATCGAGTGGTTTCGGAAGGAAGCCGAAGGCTCCTTCCCGAAGTGCTTCCCTGACAAGGTCTCCAACAGCATAGGCAGTTACCATAATGACCGGTATAAGTGGCACCAGCTCTTTGATTTTTTTAAACGTTTCTATGCCGTCCATTACCGGCATCCTGACATCCATCAGTATCAGGTCAAAGCCATTCTGCTTTACTAGCTCAATAGCTTTGAACCCATCATAGGCAGTCGTAATTACATAATCCTCGAGTTCCAGGATATCAGCCACGTTCTGGCAGAACTCCTCATTGTCATCAACCACCAGTATATTCGTCTTCCGAGACACAGTTTCACACCTCCTTACTTATATCCGCATATAGAGGGAGTCGCAGGGTTAGAATTGCTCCCTTCTCGGGGTCTGAGCTGGCTTCTACCGTGCCGCCGTGCCTGTCAACTACCATCTTGGTAATGGCCAAGCCAAAGCCAATACCCTTAGCCTTGGTACTGAAAAGAGGCTGGAAAATCTTATCCAGGTTCTCTGAGGCAATACCCGGACCGGTATCAACAAAGGATACTTCAGCCAGGTCAT
>CAZXWQ010000018.1:3373-18415 GCA_964644545.1 uncultured Dehalococcoidales bacterium
TTCTCTGAGGCAATACCCGGACCGGTATCAACAAAGGATACTTCAGCCAGGTCATCATCATCCCTGCGGACTGCTATCGTCAGGGTCCCACTACCATCCATTGCCTCAACCGCATTCTTTATTATGTTCTTGAAAGCCATGCGGAGCTGTCCCCGGTCACCATTAACCAGAATCTCTGGCTCCCCTAATTCCTGTACCACATTTACCCTGGATGGAATTTTATAGCCAGCTATTACATCAGATAGTATGGCTGCAAGGTCAACCCTGGCTAAATGCGGCCCATGCATTTGAGTCAGGTCAAGCAGGCTCTCAATAGTGGTGATAGCCGTGCTAACGCTGGAGCTGATACGGTCGAGGTGCCGCTGCACCTTTATATCAGCATCCTTCAACTTTGTCCTCAGGTAGTATACCGAGCTATCTATCACCCCCAGAGGATTCCTTAGCTCGTGTGATATACTTCCTGAGAATTGCCCCAGCGTAGCCAGCCGTTCGGAGATAAGAAACCGTTCCTGCATCTGCTTGCGCCCAACTTCCGATGCTTCTAATTGAGCAATCCGTTGGCGCAATTCCACAACCTCTTCTAACAGCTTCTCTCTGGTCTTATCCTCATCCCGCATTTCGAACGCTCCGTGCGACAGATGGCCACTTAATCTGACAATCAGACACTTGAATTCATTTCGGTCAGATTCATATCGAAGAAGACTATAGCAGTTCTAGTGCCAGTTGTCAAGTTTATTGCCTGCTGGCATAAATCCTCTATGACAAAGGAAAGCCCGATTTTACCAAATGCAGCGGTAACCTGTCCCCTCTACCAGGTTCAGGCGAATCACTTCCGTTGCTTAGACACTCTTTTTACTCCTCAAAACATTGCGCAACGTCTTCTCAAGCTCTGTGACGGCGTACGGTTTGGTAGCAACACCCTTGAAACCATACTTACCGAAATCAGCTACTATCGGGTCGTTGGAGTAGCCGCTGGAAACAATTGTTTTAACACCGGGGTCTACTTCAATTAACTTCTTGATGGCTTCCTTACCACCCATTCCTCCGGGAACTGTTAAGTCCAGAATAACTGCGGCGAATGGTTGTCCCTGCTCCCTGGCCCTGACGTACCGCTCGACAGCTTCAGCACCGTCGCTGGCAAGCTCCACCTTATATCCGTCAAGAGTCAACATCCTGCCGAGCATCTCCCTTATCATCTCTTCATCATCCATCACCAGAATTCGCCCCCTGCCGGTGAAGTCGGTGTCCATCTCTGGTTCCTTTTTCGACGGGCTTGATTTTTCAGCGGCAGGCAGATATATGCAGAAGGTTGTACCGACATTCAATTCGGAGGTGACGGTAATATTGCCACTGTGGCTCTTTATAATTGAATATGCAGTGGCCAGCCCCAGTCCACTTCCCTTCCGTTTGGTAGTGAAGTAAGGGTCGAATATCTTATCGAGGTTTTCTTCAGGAATACCAATCCCCTGGTCCTCTATGGCTATCTCCACAAACCTGCCTTCAGGCAGCGGCACGGCACTTCCTTCTTCAATAATAGCATTCTTCACTCTTATGTTAAGTACCCCACTCTCAAGCATGGCTTCAACCGCATTGATAATTAGATTACTAATTACCTGATTCATTTGCCCTTCATCGAACTGTACCGGCCACAGGTCATCTGGTAAAGAAAATTCACACCTGACACCAGAACCCCTTAAATTAAAGCTGGCTGACTCCTTTAGCAATGCTGCGATAGAACTGCTTCTCCTGACTGGCGTTCCACTCTTGCTAAAGGTTAATAGCTGTTGAGTCAGGTCCCTTGCCCGTAAGCAGGCTTTTTCCGCTTCCAGCAGCCTATCGAAAACCTTTTCTCCGGGTTTGACATACCTCTTTGCCAGGGTTACATTGCCCATAATTCCGGTTAGTATATTGTTAAAATCGTGCGCAACACCGCCAGCAAGAATGCTTATCGATTCCAGCTTCACAACATTCTGCAGCTCTTCCTGCGCCCGCTTCTGCTCAGCCATCTGCCGCCTAATCTGCTTATTAGCCATCTCCAGTTCGGCAGTACGCTCTTTCACCAGCTCCTCAAGGTGGTCACGGTGCTTCCTCAGTTCTTCTTCTGCCTTCTGGCGCCTGGTGATTTCTCCCTCCAGGCTGAGCATCTTCTTCTCCAGCTTGTTCACCAGGCGTTCGCTGTAGAGCTTGAAGACCTTTTTCCTTGCTCTTGCCACGTGCTTATTTCTTTCTACTTTACCCTGCTCAGCATCCCGAACCAAGCTCTGTATTATCTCGAGGAACTCATCAGGCTCAGCAGGCTTCCGAATGAATCTATCCGCGCCCAGTCTCACGGCAAGCTTCTCATCTTGCACATCCGTATAGGTAGCTGTATAGAAGACAAAGAGGATGCCCTTAAGATTATTGTCTTCTCTGCACTCACGGCAAAGCTGAAATCCGTCCATGACCGGCATCAGGATGTCTGATATGACCATATCGAAGTCTTCGGTATGAAGTCTCTCTAGCGCTTCCATACCATTGACGGCTGATACGACCTCGTAACCGCTCCCTCTTAGCATAGTCTCCAACAGGCAAATGTTCTCTTTCTTATCGTCAACTACGAGGACTCTCATTTTCCCTCCACTTGATTGCCGAGCCTGGCTTATTTACACTATCTCTTTATCTCCGGGTTTTTCAAACCTGCTATATGTACGAAGGTATCAACCACCTCTCTCATCCCATCATCCAGCCCAAACTTTTCAAGTGAGATTTCTACCTTTCCGGCTTCTATCTTCGATATGTCCATAATGTCGTTGATTAAGCTTAAAAGCTTCCTCCCTTTTTTCTAATAACTCATCAAGCTCCACACACTGGGCTTTCTCCTCCATCTCAGCCATTGCAGGGCTCTACCGGCTTACCCTCAGGACGAAAGATACCCGATGCTGGGTAAGCCGGGATATAATGCCAACTGGTCTATTTTATGACAGTTTTTGCCTGTTGTCAACCCAATAATACTATAAATGATATGCCAACATGGTAAGAATGGAGCCTTTTACTCTCCTGCTGGCTATCACCAGAGATAGACCTCCTCAATCAAAATATACCTCTTCCAGATTGCAATTCATTTAGAATCTATTGTGATACTTTACCGGTCGCATCGTATAAATTAATAGAAAGAGGCCAAGGAATCTGAAAAGAAAAACTAGTTTATGGGAGGAGAAGGAAATGAAATCAAGGTTGACCCTGGGAAGTGCAATGGTGTTGACTCTGCTGGCTCTAACGGCTTGCTCCGCCGTTATCCAGGCAAATGACCAGACAGAGCAAACAGACATCGGTGTTGTTGAGCAGGTAGCCGTTGACGCTTCATACGATGGACAGGAAATCGAAGTTCCCACCGGGCATCTACTGGTGATTACCCTTGAGTCCAATCCCACCACCGGCTTCAGGTGGGAGCTGTCAGAACCCATTGATGAGGGTATCCTGGCACTAATCCAGAGCGAATACAAACCGGGCGAGCGGGCCAAACAGAACCCGCCAGTAGCGGGCGCCGGTGGCATCGAAGTATGGACCTTTGAAGCACTGACTGCCGGCGAGGCAACAATATCCCTGGAATACAGCCGACCCTGGGAGGGTGGTGAAAAGGCTGTGCGGACATTCAACCTGACCGTAGTTATCAAGTAAACTACACTACCACTAATAGGACATACCCGCACCCTCATAGATTAAAACAGGGTCGAGGAATCACCCCTCGGCCCTGTTTTAATTTTACGAATAATATTCCGCAAAAAGTGAGTTTCTGGCATTAGCCGGGCACTATAAATTTATTGCTCGCTCCAGGCAACGCTCCCAGCGGGCGTTTACCCGCTCCTGCATTGCATCAATTTGCTCTTCAGTAATGCTATTAAATCTTCCCTGCTCCAAAATGTACTCCCTCACGGGCCTCAGTTTTCCCCTTCGGGCTATGGATTCGCTGGCTGAGGTGAGACGAAATGTACCATTCCTGACCTCGTACAGTATAACCAGTCCTGTTTCTACTGCGAGCCTGCCGATTTTAATAGTGTCGCCAAAGGGGAACCCCCATCCTGGAGGGCAGGGTGTAAATACGTGTAAAAACCTGGTTCCCTCTATTACCTTCGCCTGCCTGACCTTTTCGTAGAGGTCCAGAGGATAGGAAGCATTAGCGGTAGCTACATAGGGGATGCCGTGCGCCTCCATAATCGCGGCTATGTCCTTCTGCTCCTGCTGCTTGCCCAGAACAGGGGTAGTACCTGAAATGGCACCGAGGGGAGTGGAGCTTGAGCGCTGATTACCCGTATTCATATAACCCTCGTTATCGTAGCAGATGTAGATGAAATCGCTCTGTCTCTCAGCAGCCCCGCTCAATGCCTGTATGCCAATATCGTGTGTACCACCATCGCCAGCAATAGCCAGCACAGTTAAGTCCTCTTTACCCAGGGCTTTCAGTCCGGCAACCAGTCCGGTAGCTGATGCTGCAGTAGAAGCAAACGGCGTATTTACACAGGGGACATTGACCGATGTTACCGGATACATGCCGTGCAGCACCGTGAGGCAACTGGCTGGCACCGTTACAATAACCTGCCCTTCCAGCGCCTTTAGAATATGACGGTAGGCAAGAGACAACGCACAGCCAGGGCAGGTCCGGTTACCCGGCAGCAGATACTCCGTTTCGGACAGATTGATTGCATTAGTTTTCAATATGCCGGCTCCTTTAAATATCGCATATCCATTCAGGATATTCCTGCCCGGAAACATCGCTTTCCAGCGATACCAGCGATTTCTTTACTGCACCTGCCATCTCTCTTGCTTTAACATCACGGCCGCCCAGCCCGACGATGAAGTCCCGTATTACCGGATTTACGCCACTTCCGTAGAGGGCTGCCTTAATCTCCGAGCAGGTAGCTCCTTCTGCCCCGTAGCTGATATTTTTATCGAAAACGACCACAAGGCGGCACTTCTTCAGTGCTCTAACCAGGTCAGCTCTGGGAAAAGGTCGGAACACTCTCAAGCCCAGAACACCTGCCCTGTAGTCTTCTCCTCTCAGCATATCTGCAGCCACTGTTGCTTCCATCGCCAGGCTACCCATAGCTACAATAACCGTATCGGCATCATCCAACCTATACTCCCAGAACATATTGGCGTAGCTTCTGCCAAACAACTCACCGAACTCATCACCCACCTTGATTACAACTTCTCTCGAATCCTGCAACGCCTCCTGAAGGAGGTACCTGAGCTCCATGTACCCATGGCAGAGCACACCTTCCGTGTTGACCCGGGGATTCGCCAGGGTTACCAGGTTATAATTCTTGGGGTTGGCCGGGTCCAGTATCGTGTGGGGTTTGTACGAGGGTAAGAACCTGTCCACATCCTCCTGTGATGGGACAGCCACCGGCATTTCAGCGTGAGACAATACATAACCGTCGTAGCAAACCATGACCGGCACATAGACTGTTTCGGCAATCTTGTAAGCCTGGATAATAGAGTCCAGTATCTCCTGGTTGTTTCGAGCGTAAATCTGTATCCAGCCGGTATCCCGTTGTGATATGGAGTCCTGCTGGTCATTGAGCACATTCCAGGGTGCTCCGATGGCACGGTTCACACAGGCAAGGACTACTGGCAGGCGTGCCCCGGCAGCCCAGTGCAGCATCTCATGCATATAAGCCAGGCCATGCGAACTGGTGCCGGTGAAGGTCCTGGCCCCCACGATTGAAGCCGAAGTGCATACTGCCATGGCACTGTGTTCACCCTCAACGGCAATATACTCAGCGTTGAGCTCCCCTTTTTCGACAAATTCAGAGAGCGCCTCGGTTAGTGGTGTCTGGGGCGTAATCGGGTATGCAGCGACAACCTGAACACGGCTGAGTTTTGCGCCCTCCGCTGCCGCCTGATTGCCATCAAGTATCTGTATATCGGCTCCTATATCTGTCTCCTTATCCACCGGAATAACCTGGTCTGCCCTCAAGGGCGAACTCCTCTTCATTTACCATAGTTATAGCCTGAACCGGGCACACCTGAGCACATATACCGCACCCCTTGCAATATTCCAGGTTGACCCTGATAGGAATTGTTTTACTGATAACAGCGTCCGGGCAATAGAGCCAGCACAGGAAACAGGCAGGCTTATTCTGCCTGGCCGGGGTACATTTTTTCTGGTCTATCACTGGAAACGCATTGCGCCATTCGCCTGTCCTGCCAGCTTCACCAATACCCGGTGATGATTCACAACAAACATGCTGGCAATCCCTGGTTCCCATAGCTCCTTACTAGCCTCTTTTCTCCAGTTCGGTTATCTCGTAGGTCTTCACAATTACGGCCAGATTGATATCAACAGTGCTATCAGTGAACCTCTCCCTTACTACCCTTTCTATGCTTGGCATATCTACTATTCCAGTAGCGCGAATAAAAGCGCCCAGTATGGCTGTATTCACCACTACGAGGCCAGCGACTATCAACCCCAGCTTCCAGCATATCCCGGTGGCATCAGCAGTAGCTGTATTAAATTCACCTTTAATTCTAAGGTCTCTCGGATGCTGCCTTGAATTAACCACGAGCCACCCTCCCCTGCTAAGCCCGCTGGTTACTTCCTCATATTTCAGCAGGGTCTCGTCGAGGACTACCACTGCGTCTGGTGTCTCTACCTGCGATACAACCATGACTGGTTTCGGGGAAATTCGTGTTGATGCGCTTACCGGAGCACCCCGCCGCTCAGCACCAAATGACGGTGTAGCCGTTACCCCCTGATAGCCAATGAGGTGCGCCGCCCGTGCCACTATCTTAGCCGCCGTTATAGAACCCTGACCACCCCGGCCATGCCATCTAATCTCATATGGGCTGGTGTTTATCAGCGACCTTTCTACCATCTCAATAATTCCAACAACTCGTCATTCTACATTGCTTCGAATATGAATACATGCTAACTCTCTTTACTCGGATGTGTCAAACACGGTGCCAGAACCCTGAATATACCCTGAAACGATTATAATATAATTTTCTGAACGAGCAAAGGGTAAATATTGACTTCTATTGTTTAGCATAGTAAACTACCCCCCAAGACATACAATACTAACTGATAGGTACATACACAATCGCCGCAGAGTCACATTAAGTCCGGAAATTAGAATAGTACCAGCAGGCAAAAGCGGTAGCGGAGAGAGAAGAGTAAGCTAATGTGCATGGATTACCAGGCTGTTAAGAGAGCAGGGGAATTGAATGCAAGCCTACGCAATTAGAAGACTATTCCTGATGATACCCACCTTCCTGCTGGTGACTATTACCGTCTTCTGCTTAGCACGTTTTGTTCCGGGTAGTGTAATAGACCAGATGATGGCCGGAATGGGAAGTGCGGCGGGTGCCGAATTTACCCGGGCTGAGATTGAAAAGGCTCTGGGGCTGGATATGCCGATGCATATTCAGTATCTGCGCTGGCTGGGAGATGTCTTTCGAGGTGACCTCGGGACTTCCTTGTGGACGCATACTCCTGTGATTGAGGAGATACGTAACCGCCTTCCCGTGTCCGCTGAACTTGGCTGCCTCGCCCTGATAACAGCACTGTTGATAGCCTTCCCCATAGGTATATATTCAGGAATACGGCAGGATACGGGGGGTGACTATGTCGGGCGTACCATTGCCATACTCTTTATCTCTCTCCCCAGCTTCTGGATAGGAACCATGGTCGTTGTCTACCCCTCAGTCTATCTAGGCTGGGCACCAGATGTGCAATACATTCCTCTTGCTGATAATCCGGCAGGAAACATCAGGCAGTTCATAATCCCGGGAATCATTATGGGCATGGTCATGTCGGGGACAACTATGAGGATGACACGTACCATGATGCTGGAGGTACTTAGGCAGGACTATATCAGGACTGCCTGGTCAAAGGGGCTCAAGGAGAGATTGGTAGTCATGAGGCATGCCCTGAAAAATGCGCTGATTCCGATAATCACTATAGTCGGGCTTCAATTCCCCGTCCTGATTGCCGGCTCAGTTATCCTGGAGACGATATTCTGCCTGCCCGGGATAGGCCTTCTGATGGTTGAGGCACTGAACCAGAGGAACTACCCCGTAATTTCGGGGATAAACCTTATTATGGCCTCTTTCATATTAATAATGAACCTGCTGGTTGACATGACATACGGCTATCTCGACCCCAGGGTGCAGTATAGATAGAAGGAGAGAAGGGAAAGATGGGCGAGGTCCCAAGAGCTATATCACCGGAGGCGCAGGAACATAAAAGGCACTCCTTACTGGTAGACCTGTTTATCAGGCTGGTTAAGGAGAAGCCTCTGGGTACCATCGGTGGGATTATTGTCCTGATATTCCTTATCGTCGGCATTTTCGCTGACGTGCTGGCCCCCTACGGTATGAACGAGAGTCACCTGGCAGACTGCTTAATTGCACCATCAGCCAGCTACCTGCTGGGAACAGACCAGCTAGGACGAGACCTGATGAGCCGGATTATCCACGGGGCCCGAATTTCCATGTACGTAGGTCTTGGGTGCAGTGCTCTCGGTGTGCTTGTTTCTACAACTATTGGCGTTCTTTCCGGCTTCATTAGTGGTAAATTCGACCTGATAGTGCAGAGAATCGTTGACGCCTGGATGTGCTTTCCACCACTATTCATAATTCTGTCGGTGATGGCTGTCGTTGGTCCGGGCCTGGTGCAGGTGATACTGGTCCTGGGCATACTGTATGGTGTCGGCAGGTCAAGGGTGGTAAGAAGCGCCGTCATTGGTATAAAAGGAAATGTTTACGTAGAGGCAGCAAAGGCCATTGGTGCGCCAACCGGGAGAACGCTCATCAGGCATATCCTGCCCAATATTGCCGCGCCGATAATTATATTATTTACCATAGATATGGGAGCTGCCATCATAGCTGAGGCCAGCATGAGCTTCCTCGGGTTCGGTATCCCACCACCGACACCAAGCTGGGGAGGCATGCTCAGTAAGGGCGGGCGCGAGTATATGCGGGCGGCTCCCTGGATGGCCCTGTGGCCCGGTCTAGCTCTAGCTATCGTGGTATGGGGCATCAACATGCTCGGCGACGCAATGAGGGACATTCTGGACCCAAGACTGAGGGGCGGTCTGGGGCGCTACGGAGGGGTAAGGCTGAAAAAACCTAAGGAGTCCCGCCCGGAGCCACAGCAGAGCTAGCAGAATAGGGGAAATAGTCTACAAGTGATGGTAAAATACTGGGGAATGGAGGCGCAAGATGTGAAACAAAATGAGATTAACCGAAACCATTATTCATTAGAAGCGAAAGGAGACGAGACGGAATGAGAAGGAAGATTGTGTGGTTTCTACTAAGTTGTCTAATGGTAGTAGCTCTTGCGCTGGCATCATGCGGGCCGGCAGCAGTAGAAGAGGAAGAGGAGGTGGTACCACCAACGGAGGAAGAGGAGGTGGCACCAAAAGTAGAAGAAGAGGAAGAGGAGGTGGTGTTACCGGAAGCAAAAGGGCCAGTATACGGCGGGTGGCTTACCACTGCCTCGGAGACTTCAGCAATCGGGGGCTGGGACCCGGTCTACGGTGAGATATACTGGGCTCTCCACCCGGTTTCTCTTCCCCTGATGAGAGGAGACTTCTACGCCGGGCCGGCTGGTACTAATGAGGTTAGCTGGCGGTATCCGGTCCAGGGTGAACCCGAAATTATGACACGTGGTCTAGCTGAAAGCTGGGAACTACCAGATGCCAAGACCATGGTCTTTCACCTACGTAAAGGGATTAAATGGCACGATAAACCACCGGTAAATGGACGTGAGGTTACCGCCGAGGACATAAAGTGGAGCTATGACCGTATGCTGGAAATACCGAGGTCCGGGATACCGCAGATAGCGGACTACATAGTGGGCGGCATAACCTATTCGGCTCCGGATAAATACACTTTTGTCGTGGAGTTCGGCAAGCCGGATGTACGCTCGCTGATGACCAATGACTGGTACCGTTTTGTAGCGCACGAGGTGATAGAACAATACGGGAGCCAGGATGACTGGAGACACGTCGTTGGCAACGGTCCATTTCTCGTAACCGATTATGTCGGCGGGAGCAGCATAACCTATGAAAAGAACCCCAACTACTGGGAGACTGACCCTGAAGGAAGAACGGTCCCCTTCATCGATGGCTATACGATATTAATCATATCCGATGCTTCCACGCGGTTAGCCGCACTTAGGGCGGGCAAGATTGATATGCTGCACCTGGTTCCCTGGCGTGATGCCGAGGACATGCTGGAGACAAACCCTGACCTCGAGACCACCGGTGGTTTCCCCTATACTCAAAGAATAGTGGGTATGTCATGTGATACTCCACCGTTTGATGACGTAAGGGTCCGGCGGGCGCTGGCGATGGCCATAGACCACGAGGCAATAGCCAGGGACTACCATAAGGGTCGTGCCGGAATATTCCCCTCGGTAATGCTGCCGCCGGGTTCGCCCATGTTCGTTCCAATTGAAGAGCGTCCCGCCTCAACCCAGGAGCTCTTTGAGTATAACCCGGAAAAGGCAAAGGAGCTCCTGGCTGAAGCCGGGTATCCCAGCGGCTTCAAGACCCAGATAGAAATCACTTCGGCCTCTGACTACGCCGACCTGTCAGCCCTGGTTAAAGACTACTGGTCCAAAATTGGCGTTGATGCCGAGATAAAAGTCCATGAACAGGCAACCTATACCTCTCTTCTCTACGGCCTGAAGTTGAAGGCGGTACGCATCGGTGCCAGTATCCTCTCCTGGGGGAACTGGTCATGGGTCTACCAGCCGGGGAGCCGCTGGTGCTTCGAGAAATTCGAGGATGAACAGCTTCTTGAGATGATAACGGAGGCATGCACGGAGTATGTCGACCGGGCTAAATGGGTTGAAGACTGGAGAAATATAAACATATATGTTGTCGACCAGGTATATGAGCATTGCATTCCATCACGCTACGTATACAATTTATGGCAGCCGTGGGTAAAGAATTTCCACGGCGAATACTCCTTAGGCAGAACCGATTACCGCGGCTTTTCCCCCTATATCTGGCTTGACCTGGATATGAAGGAAGAGATGATTGGCAAGAGGTAGTCCTCAGCATTCGTTAATATAAAAAACAGAATACAGGGTTTAAAAACTTGACCACCGACGTGCGCGGAAAGAGGGTGAGCGCCTTTTATGGTATGCGTCTCATTCCTTATGGGAGCACGTGACAACTTCGGCTGGAGAAGTTCAACAATAACACCTCTGTCAAGGTAAGAATCTTACACCTGATAGAGGCTTGATAGCGCCCTGTGGTTAGCAAAATAAGAAGTATTGAAAGGAGGAACATGGATAAGAAAATTTTTCAGCCAATCGAGATACAGGGAATGAAACTCAAGAACAGGATTGGCCTTCCTCCGCTGCTTAATATGCCAGCGGGAGACGATGGTTTCGTAAGTGACCTGACAATCAGGTGGTTTGAAGAGAGGGCAAAAGGTGGAGCCGGGCTGATAATGACCGGGACTGTTATTCCAAGTCCCCCTGCCGAGGGAGCGCCGGTAGGGCTGCTAGCCGCCTTGCCGGGGATTGGCCTGTTCGACGACAAGTTTATTCCCGGTTTCGCCAGGCTTGCCGAAGCACTTCACTCACACGGTGCTAAACTCGGCGTCCAAATGGGGATGGGTGGACCGATGGCAGGAATGGCTCCTTCGCCTCCGCCCTACCCCGATGAGAGTCATGCTACTGATGAGCTCTTCTACGTTATGATGGGGTTAAGAGTACCGGTCAGAGAGCTGTCAATCGAGGAAATTGAGCAGATTGAGAACGATATTGCAGCGGCGGCAGCCAGGGCAAAGGCAGCCGGGGCTGATTGTGTGGAGCTGCATTGCGGGCATGTTGGCGCTACCCTTCACGGCTCCTTTATTTCACGCTTCTACAACAGGCGAACCGATGAGTATGGCGGGAGCCGGGAGGCAAGGCTCCGCTTCCCGGTTGAAACAATAAAGAAAATGAGGGAGGCTGTCGGCAAAGACTACCCTGTACTGGTTAGAATTAGCGGTGACGAGTTCCTGGGGGATAGGGGTAATACTCTGGAGGACACTACCATGGTCACCGTCCCTGCCCTGGAAAAGGCCGGGGTTGACTGTTTCGATGTTTCACAAGGAGATATGATACGTTCTAACCAGGGCATACAGATTCCAATGTATTATCCCAGGGGATGCTTTATTCATATAGCGGCAGCAGTGAAACAGGTCACCAGGCTCCCCGTGATTGGTGTAGGGCGGATTGTTGACCTAGATATGGCTGACAGGTTCGTGGAAGAAGGGAAGGCTGACATCATCTTTATGGGCAGGCAATTAACCGCCGACCCGGAAACACCCAAGAAGTATCTTGAAGGAAGACTGGAGGACATCCGCATGTGTATCGGCTGTCTGGCTGGTTGCGGCAGGCCCTGTGCGGTTAACTATGACATACAGGATGAACCCATTCCAATGACTCCGGCAGAGAAGTCTAAGAAGGTGCTGGTCATAGGTGGCGGGGTAGGCGGGATGGAGGCTGCCAGGATAGCTGCCCTGAGGGGTCACAAGGTAACCCTGATGGAGAAGGACTCCGAGCTTGGGGGTATGGTAGCCACCCTGGCGCTTACTCCAATGACTGCCGAGTTTGGGAATTTTACAGATTACCTGTCTACTCAGATGAGAAAGCTGGGCGTGGATGTGAGGGTGTGCAAGGAGGCTACCACCGCCGATGTTGCAGAGCTAAAACCCGATGTTGTTATCCTGGCCGCAGGTTCCTCCATGCTGGTACCGGAGATAGCCGAAGGGAAGCCGGGAGTGATGACCCATATCGAGGCTTTAAAGAGAAAGAGAGAGATTGGGCAGAAAGTTGTCATCTGGGGGCTGGTAGCTGCTGAATTAGCCATCTCGCTCGCCCAGGAAGGCAAAGATGTAGTCATGATGGGCAGAGCCGGTGAAGATACCCTGGCCAGAGATTACCCGATGCCCAGGAGATTCTACGTCTTGAGAAAGCTGACACACGTTAATATTCCCAGAGAGACACCAGAGGCGAAGCGGGTGAGCAATCCGGAAGTCCTGTACAACGTGGATGTGGAGGATATTACTACGGAGGGAATCAGCATAGTGAATAAGGACGGGGTAAAGAGGGTCCTTCCCTATGACACCCTTATTATCTCCAGAGAAAGAGCGGCTAACGATTCTCTTTTTGAGGAATTGCAGGGGCAGGCAGCAGAGGTTTACAAGATTGGGGACTGCGCAGAGGTAGGAGAAATCCAACCGGCAATTTGGAGTGCCAATGAGGTTGCCAGAAAAATCTGATTGAATTGAAAAGCAGAGATTGGAGGTTCGGAGATGGCCCAACAATTCCCACACCTGTTTTCACCAATTCAGCTCGGCAAAACGACTGTTCGAAACAGGATTGTGAGCAGCGCTCATCATCCCCTGTTTGTTAGCCTGCTAACTGGCCTGCTTGACGACAGGGGTACTGCTCGGTTAATGTTGATACCTTTTTAAAAATTATTTATCCTGTCCCTGAAAGATAACATTTACTCAGGAACATACTACGCAAGCTATCCTGAAGCATGGCATAATGAGCCGGACTGGCCGGTTAATGATAAAAGGAGGAAAACATGGCATTAGTGGAACTGAATATTGACCTCACGGATGAGCAGAAAGCAATTCGTGATGAGGCGAGGAAGTTTTTCATGGCGGTATGGCGGCCGGCTGCCGTCAAGCTGGACAAGCTACCTGACCCCGAGGACGTGATTGCCAAAGGTTCTGTACTGTGGGACGTGCTGCGCCAGAGCTATAAGCTGGGCTACCACAAGAGAAGCTTCCCGGAGGACTATGGAGGCCTGGGGCTAAGGGACCCACTGACTGGAGCCCTGATATCTGAAGAAATGGGCTACGCTGCTCCCGACCTGGCCATTAGCATGGGAGTGTGTTCTTTCCCTTTCACCATCGCTATGATGTCGCCGGAGCCTGAATTACAGAACATGGTACGGCAGTACTGCAAGGACACCGAGGCGAAGATGGTAGGGTGCTGGGCTATCACCGAGCCGGACCACGGCTCAGACTGGATTCTTTTCGATGGGGAATATTCACGGGACCCCAAGTGTGCCCCGCAGGTGGTCGCCGCTCTCGACGGTGACGATTACATCATCAATGGCCAGAAGGCCGCCTGGGTAAGCAACGGCACCATTGCCACCCATGCCTCCCTCTTCGTCAGCCTGGACCCATCGAGCGGAATGGAGAATAGCGGGGTTGCCGTGGTTCCCCTCGACTTGCCAGGTGTCACTCGCGGCAAACCGCTGAACAAGCTGGGACAGCGTGCACTGAACCAGGGCGAAATCTTCTTCGACAATGTTCGGATTCCGAAAAACTACATGCTCTGTTCCGACCCTGCTACCTATAACATGTTCATTTCAACAATCCTGAGCGGGGCAAACGCAGGTATGGGAAGCCTCTTTGTAGGCACGGCACAGTCTGCTCTCGACGAAGCGCTGGAATACGCCAGGCAAAGGATACAGGGTGGAAGGCCCATTATTGAGCACCAGAGCGTAAAAGCCAGGCTCTTTGAGATGTTTACCCAGGTCGAGGCAGCACGTTCTCTGTCCCGCCGGGTGCTGGTCTATAACCGGGTAACCACGCCACCGGCACTCCAATACTCAATCGCCTCCAAGATATTCAGCACCGAGACCGCTTTCCGCGTAGCCAGTATGGCTATCCAGATATTCGGTGGGTACGGGCTCTCCAAGGACTTCGTTATTGAGAAGATTTTCAGAGACGCCCGTGCCTCCATGATTGAGGACGGAGTAAACGAGACTCTAGCCCTGGCTGGCGCTGACCGGCTCCAGTAACAGGCGCTGCGGAAGACCTGGAGAGTGAGCCGCCGCTCTATTTCATACCGATAGGGAGAATGTGAGGTTTTAGTCTTCTTCTTTGCTACAAATTATCATCTGTTGCTTTACTGTGCTTTCTTATTATCTCATCGCCTTGCGCGATTTCTATCCCAATAATGATGACCTTTAGATATATCATCCTTAATCCGTGAATTCTCTGAGGGGGAACCCCCAACTGTCATTGCGAGGAGTC
>CAZXWQ010000019.1:0-5783 GCA_964644545.1 uncultured Dehalococcoidales bacterium
TGCCAATATTCAAAAATGACCAATGCTGAAAGAGGAGAGAGGTATTTATGGAAGTACTGGCTTCAGGTAAAGGCGTATACCGAACCCCAGACCCAGATGGCCACCGGGAATGGGTACGGACTCACAAATCTCGTGAGCTAAAAAGCAAGCTCATGACCGCAAAGGAGGCCGTTGAGAAGTTTGTTAGTGATGGTGACTACCTGGGCTACGACCTGAATATACACAGGAGAGGACCTACTGCCCTGGTTTATGAGGTCATCAGGCAGAAGAAGAAAGACCTCTGGGTAGCTGTCAGGTTCAGCGCTCTTGACCCGGCTCTTCTGATTGCCGGGGGATGTGTTAGCCGGATTGACGTCGGCTGGTTTATCCATGGCGGAACCTGCTCGCGAGCCATTGAGGAGGGTAAGGTCAAAACCACGGAGTGGAGCAATAGCGCCGTAGTCTATCGCCAGCTGGCAGGCGCCATGGGTCTCCCCTTCCTCCCCATGCGCTACATTGGTGGCAGTGATGTTTTTAAGCAGTCCGGGGCAAAGCTTGTTAAAGACCCTTTCACCGGGCAGGAGATATGCGTGGTTCCAGCGCTCAACCTCGATGTTGCCCTCGTTCACGTCTATCAGAGTGATGAGTACGGTAATGCTCGAGTCTTCGGAGCTGGACTTTCTCCTATGGAGACATCTACCTGTGCTAAGAAGCTTATCATCTCCACCGAAGAAATCATAAGTAACGAGGAGATAAGGATGCAGCCTAACCTCACTACAATTCCCTACTACCTCGTTGACGCTGTAGTCCACCTGCCCTTTGGCACTTATCCCGGGGCTATGCCAGGAATGTACGGAGCTGACCCGGAGCACATGATGGAGGTAATGGTCGCTGACCGCATGGGGACGATGGATGCCTATCTGGAGAAGTGGGTTTACAGCTGTGAATCCCACGAAGATATGCTTGACAAGCTGGTGGGAGTCAAGAAATTGCTTCAACTGACGAATATGGAAACCATAAAGGAGGGGTATCACGCATGAGCGAGGTTATGAATTTTACACAGACGGAACAAATACTGTGTACCACGGCAAACCTACTTGAGGAAGACAAGGCATACTGGGTTGCTATCGGGGGTCCACCGCTGATGGCGATGATGCTGGCGAGGTACACACGCACCCCGAATGTTTTTTACGTGGTTGAAGACGGCACCGTTTCCCCTCAGCCTCCTGCCTACGTCCCCTTCCTTACTGGTGCCAGCGGTGCTTCTGGCTATAGAGCTATTGCCTGGAAGGATATGAGCACGATGGGTTTCCACTGTGCCCTGGGGTATTACGACTACGGTATCCTCGATTGCCTCCAGGTGGACATGTACGGAAACATCAACTCCACGTTTATTGGCGGCGACTATGAACACCCGAAGCGCAGGTTTGGAGGCCCGGGCGGTGCCAATGAAATTGCCTCGATGTGCTGGGGAACCATTTTCATGGCTGAGCAAGAGAAGCGGAAATACCGAAATAGGGTCGATTTCATCTCATCACCAGGCTACCTCGATGGTTCTCCACGCGCCAGAGAGAGAGCCGGCCTTCCGGCAAATACGGGGCCCTATCGCGTAGTATCAGATATGGCAATCTTTGGTTTTGATGACGAAACGCACAAAATGAAACTCCTATCAGTTGCCCCCTGGGCTACTGTCGACGACATCCTGAAAGAGATGGATTTCGAACCCTTAATAGCCGAGCCGCTGGGAACGGTAACTCCACCCACCGAGGAGCAACTAGCGGTGCTGCGGTCGCAGGTTGACCCGCAAGGACGTGCTATCGGCGCAGGCAAGTGGATAGAGTACAAGCCGGAAGACTGATTGACGGATTGTACTGACGACTGCATACCTGACTACAAATAAAACAAAGGCGGAATGAATAATGACAGAAGAAGCGAAATTTTTCCAGATTGAGAAGGACGGACCGGTTATCATCTGGAGGTTCTACAATCCACCAAAAAATCTCTGGACTATCGATACGGGAACCGAGTTTGCCCAGCTGGAGAATGAGTTCTATGAGGACCCGGACCTGCGGATTGGTGTCTTCACCAGCGCCATGCCCGATGTCTTTATCCAGCACTTCGATGTTTCCATACTGGTAAACATGGGTGAGACCTTACTTAAAGAAAAGGCTACGGCACCCACGCCGCGTCGGGTTGGCTTCCGACGGGACTCAAAGCCGATAATAGCAGCCATAAACGCACCACTTGCCGGCGGTGGCCTGGAGCGAGTAATGTCTTTTGACTTTCGGTTTATGTCACGCACTGCCTGGGCATCCCAGGGTGAGGTTAATGTTGGTATCCTCCCCGGGGGTGGTGGGACACAGCGTATGCCGCGTCTTATCGGTATGGCTAAAGCCCTGGAACTGCAACTGCTGGGCAGACCTATTTATGCTGACGAAGCCGAGCGTATCGGCCTGATTACCCGGGCCTGTGACCCGCTTCAATTGATGCCGGAAGCAATAGCATTTGCCAAGGAACTGGCTACCAGGCCACCGTTTGCCGTTAGCCTCATCAGGCGTTGCATCTATGAAGGGATGAGCATGTCCCTGGAGGATGGACTTGCCATGGAATCGGAACTTTTTAAAGAAACGATAAAGAGCGGTGAAGCCCTGGAGAGAATGCGCGCTTACGTGGCACTGGGGCAGGATGCTCAGCGCTCACTTGAAGCGAGAGAGCAAGAAGAGCGGGAGCAACAGGGCCAGTCAGGCTGAACACAACCCACAAACATAACCATCTGAAAGGCTGATAGCAGTTGAAGAGCCAAACCAGATGTTTAACCATCTATTCCGGGTAGATTATGCGTTTCGACAGACGAAAGGAGGGGGTAAATGCCAATTGACGAGGTGAAGAAGGTGTGCGTTGTTGGTGCCGGAACTATGGGCTGCCGCATCTCCCTGATGTGTGCCGTTCGCGGCTATGAGACTACCGTTTATGATGTCTCAGAGGAGGCAGTGCAGCGAGCACCGGCACGACAGAAAGAGATGGCAGAACGAATGGTGACACTGGGGGGAATCAAGCAAGATGAGGTTGACAGCGGGCTCACCCGTATTACCTTTACCACAGACCCAGAGAAGGCCGCTGCCAACACTGACCTGCTCAGCGAATCGGTCTTTGAAGTAACGGAGCTAAAGCGCGAGGTACATGCACAATTCGACAAACTATGCCCGCCACACACAATACTAACCACCAATACATCAAGCCTGCTGGTATCAGACATAGAGGACGTAGTAAGTCGTGGTGACAAATTTGCCGCCATGCACTTTCACGGTGGCCTGGGGTCGCTGGTGGACATCATGCGAGGGCCACGAACCTCCGACGAAACGGTGGACATATTGAAGCGCTTCACCCGAAGCCTGGGAGAAGTGCCCATGGTAATGAAGAAGGAAAAGGGCGGGTATCTATACAACACCCTGCTTGGGGGGCTTCTAAGAGCAGCCTGGGAGCTGGTAGTCGGTGGCTATGCAGAGCCGCAAGACGTGGACAGGGCATACATGCTGGTTACCAGGAACCCTGTTGGGCCCTTCGGCATTATGGATGCCATCGGGCTCAATGTTATTGCCGATGCGGGGAGTGCTACGAGGTCGCAAGCCGAAGAATTCTTTCCAGAACAGCATGGAGAGTTCATCCGTCCCTACATAGAAAGGGGAGAGCTGGGGATAAAGACGGGAAAAGGCTTCTACACCTATCCCAACCCTGCCTACCAACAACCAGAATTCCTCAAGGGCAAGGGAGACTAGACCGGAGCATTTCACAGCATATTGGTTCAATACTAATGCTAAGAAAGGAGGCATAAAATGCCAGTCAAGGTATCACCATTAGTACACATCGAGATAGTAGTGCCCGATGCAGAGGAAGCATACCGATTTCTCAACAAGGTTTTCGGTGCTGAGAAAACACAACTGGAGTTCGCCAACTTCCTGGATGGTCCCGGTGCTCATGTGGTCCATGTGGAGCTTGGAGGCGTAGTCCTCCAGTTTATTGAGCCCCACATGGAGGGCACCTCCTGGTCTGACTTCTTGAAAGAGAAGGGGGCGGGGGTACACAATCTGACCTTCACTGTAGATAATATAGAAGAGGCAGTAAAGGAGCTGGAGAAAGAGGGGGCACCAGTTCTCTTTACATTCCCCCTCGACTGGTCCCAGTTGGAAAAGGCTTTCCCACCTGGCACCTCACTTAAGGAAAACATACCACCGGTACATATGGTAGGTGGACATGAGAAGGTTGGGTTCCGGTTTGAGCTGGCGTAAAGCCCGATAGGAAGAGAAATTTCACCGTCAGAGATTCAATAACCCTGTGGCTAGCCAGGAAGGATATTAATATGCAATATAGAAAGGTGGGAAGGACAGGCCTTAAGGTCTCTGAAATCTGTCTTGGTACGATGACCTTTGGAAACCAGGTGGATGAACCGGAGGCCATCAAGATAATAGAGAGAGCGCTGGACTCCGGCATCAACTTCTTTGATACCGCCGACGTATACGCTGAAGGCATGTCAGAGGAAATCGTTGGCGGGGCGCTGAAGAAGCACCGTAAGTCCGTGGTGCTGGCAACCAAGGTAGCCAACAGGACAGGGCCGGGTGCCAACGACATCGGGCTATCACGGAAGCATATTATGACGGCGGTGGAGGAGAGCCTGCGTCGATTACAAACAGACTACATCGACCTCTATTACGCACACTGGCCGGACTACAATACTCCGATAGAGGAGACTTTGCGTACTATGGACGCTCTGGTCCGCCAGGGGAAGGTGCGTTATATAGCATGCTCCAACTTTCGCGCCTGGCAACTCTGCAAAGCGCTGTGGATGAGTGACCTTCACAATCTGGCAAGATTCGACTGTATGCAGCCACCCTACAACCTGCTCACCCGAGACATCGAGTACGAGCTACTGCCCCTATGTGATAGCGAAGGAATAGGGGTATGTGTTTATAACCCTCTGGCGGCCGGACTGCTTACGGGTAAGCATAATCCCGATAAGCCACCAGCCGAAGGCACCAGGTTTACCATGGAAAGCATTGGGGCAATGTATTACCAGCGCTACTGGTCAACAGCCAACTTCGAAGCGGTAGCCCGTCTCAGCCAGGTTGCCATGGAACACAACCACCCTTTGCCCCAATTTTCTCTAGCCTGGGTACTGAGCAATCAGACGATTACATCAGCTATCTGTGGCACCACTTCACTCAAACAACTGGAGGAAAACCTGGGAGCTACTGAAGTAAAGCTATCCGCAGAAGAAATCGCTGCCTGTGATAGTGTATGGCAACAGCTTGACCCACCCAGATTCTTCTATGGGAGATAGTGATTACTACTGCATATGAAACGTTTTTGAAAGTGAAGCGGTGGTTATAGTAGAATATTGAATATGAGTAAGGAAAGACAAGAAGTTCCTCTAGTGTCATTTCTGAAGCAGCTCATGAGACGCAGGAAGCGGCTACCCAGCCAATTGGCAGCTGACCTGGGTGTCAGCCATCCTACTGTTGGGCGCTGGCTTTCCGGCAATGGTATTCCCAGCACCAATTCCTGCCAGAAGCTGGCGGAATATAGTGGCGTGCCTGCAGAAAAAATCCTCTCTATAGTTGGGCACCTGCCGAGACTGCCTGGAACTACTCCCAGCGAGTGGCCTGAGTTTCGTGAGTATGCCGAACGAAAGTATCCCCACGAACTCGATGAAGACCTGATTAGCACGATTGAAGATCTAATTGAGCGGCGGAGGGATAGAAGATACGGCAGGACAAAGTCCTGAGAGAGATGTACGGGTAATACAACTT
>CAZXWQ010000019.1:5883-7594 GCA_964644545.1 uncultured Dehalococcoidales bacterium
TCTTACATAAATATTCATTTGGTACCAGAATAATTGGTAGTAGAATCCACAAAGTGCAACAAGAAGGGTCAACTGGTTGCCCAAAAGATATCAGGACAACAATGTTGTCTATTTATACAGCAGGATATTAACAAATGGAGGATTAGAATGACGATATAACGAGACCGGTCAACAGATTGGGCAACCTTGAAAATAGAATAATAGAGGTCCCGCTGTTGACAAAAAGAGCACAGCTGCGTACTGCGGGTATAATCCTGCGGATACAAGAATAAACACGGGAGGAGTTTGAGAATGGAAATACCGGTTTCATATCTAGTGAATTGCGGCTTTGCCTGGTTTATTGTCCTGTTGTCAGTAGCCGGGTACTTCTTGACGCTGAGAAGGATGGGGCAGAAGTGGGCTTTCTGGATTGTGCTAGCCGTAGGCTGGGCGTTCTTTGCGGTAGCCCATACACTGCTGGTAAGCGGTGTCTCCGCAAGCATGCCCTATCTTACCGCCATCTGGCTATCATCGTACGTTTTGGTAGTAGCGTCACTGGCACTTTTATTCCTTACACTAACTAAGGTGAAACAGTAGAGCCAGGTCACTAGAGTGCAACACAAGAACCAATGGGATAGCGCCTGATGCACGCTATCACGATAACTGTTTGTAGAACATACTTTTGAGTAACAAGTAGTGATAAACAGGATGGCTGACCTGAAAATTGGCCAAAAAAAGACAGTTCCAAGACATGCACATGATGGATACGAGTAAAACAAAGAAGCGGTTAATTGATGAGCCTGGAAACATGCCAGAGCGTGTCACAGAACTTGAGCAGCCTGAATCAGACCACCGGCAGGCGGATGAATTACTCAGGGCTTTGTTTAATAGCTCACCGATTGGTTTGTATATTGTCCAGGACGGACGCTTTCAAGCAGTGAGCTCCGAATTTCAGCAAATCTCAGGCTATAACGTAGAAGAACTCATAGGTACATACTCTCTGAGCCTTGTATTTCCCGATGACAGGGTTATGGTCAGGGACTACGCAGTGGAAGCATTGAAAGGAGAACGCCGTGCTGGATATGAATTCAGGATAGCTACCAAAGGTGGAGAGAGCAAATGGGTTATGGAGACTGTAGCGCCTGTCAAATACCGCGGAAGGCCGGCAACACTGGGAAACTTCATGGATATCACCCAGCGTAAGGAGATGGAAGAGGCACTACGAGAGAGCGAAGAATTCAATTCCAGCCTTTCAAGGAATTCACTGCATCCCATACTGGTTATCAACCCTGATACCTCAATAAAATATGTTAATCCGGCACTGGAAAAGCTGACCGGTTTTACTTCGGCAGAGCTTGCTGGCAAGAAAGCTCCATACCCCTGGTTGACGAAAGAATCGTTACCCAAAACAAGACGGGACTTCCAAGTAGCCATGCACCGGGGAGCGAACTGGTTTGAGGAATTGTACCAAAAGAGGAATGGAGAGTACTTCTGGGTAGAGATAACCTCGGCACCAATAATACACAATGGAGAACTGCGGTATTACATAGCAAGCTGGGTGGATATCACCGAGCGTAAACATATGGAAGACGCACTAAGGAGGGAGAAGGAACGAGCAGAAGGATACCTGGATGTAGCCGGGGTAATGGTGGCAACAATAAATACCAACGAAGAGATAACCCTGATGAATAAGAAGGGTTATGAAATCCTGGGTTACGAAGTGGGAGAACTC
>CAZXWQ010000019.1:7694-12893 GCA_964644545.1 uncultured Dehalococcoidales bacterium
TAATACGTGCTGAGAACAATGAGATGGGTGGAGCTACCTTTACTGTTGAACTGCCGCTGGCTCAAACCAGGAAACGGAGAAGCCCACCCAATAAGCAAAAAAGTAAGTCTGCCAAGGGCATTATTGAAGTAAGCAAAGTGAAGAGGTAGCTATGGCAATAAATAATTCTCTGGTCCTGGTTGTTGATGATGAACCTAATATCTGTAATGTATTACGCCGTATTCTAGAGAGGGAGGGATACCTGGTACTAACGGCACCTGATGGCGAAACAGCACTCCAGCTTATCAAGCAGCACGAACCGGATGTGATTCTTCTGGACCTTATGATGCCGGGAATGGATGGCAGAGAGGTATGCGGGAGAGTGCGCAACTTCTCTCCACAGACTCGAATAATCTACTTCACCGCTAAAACTAATTTATCAGGTACATCAAAAACAAGAGGACTCTATAGCGGTGCTGATGCCTTCATTGCCAAGCCAGCTACCAGCAGACGGATATTATCTACGGTGGATAGCATTCTGAACAGCCCCCGTAGTAAAGATGAGTATTTACCGTGAGCTAAGCAGAGATTATACCGTGGTCTATGAAGCTGCTTGTCAGCACACAATAGAGCCGACCACCAGCAGCCAGACTAATAATCAGGTTTATAAAAATGAAGAACCGCAATACGGAGCAAATAATAGAGTATACGGATTTGGAAGCTCAGCCAGCGCTGAGGCAAGCTTTATCAAACCTTAATGAAACCTTTATGAAATCTTTACGATATTTATATTTGCCTTTATGTAGGTATGGTACATTTAAGTTAGGTCGACTTATGGGGAAGGCATATGAGAAGCGGCAAAGTTCTGATATTAGAGTCTAACGAGCATCTCAGGTCATCCTGGACCAGAACTCTCTCACGAGAAGGGTACTCGGTTACTGTCTCCTCCAGCGTTAAAGAGGCAGTTGAAGAAGCCGAGCAGCAGTCTTATGAGCTGCTTGTAATTCATGCGGAAGAACCGGAGCTTATGGACATGCTTCTTCCACAGTTCCCCCCTGAGGTGAGTATCCTAATAATAACGACAGAAGATGCGGTTAGCAGGATAGTAGAGGGATTAGGGACAGGAATACATTCTTTCTTGATTCAACCGTTTAGCTTGAGTAAGTTCAAGAAAGTAGTTGCTCGGACTATGGATAGAACCCTCTCCGTAGCAGAAGGTCTCCGCAGTAAGATTCTAACCACCCTGGAGCAGGCAAACCACTTACTTGATTCTGAAGTTGAAATGGACCAGTTCTTTAAACTTATTGTAGAAATGAGTGCTACCGGTACCACGGCAGACTACGTTTCGCTAGCAATCAGAAATGAAATGACGGGGAAGTTTGTCATTAATGCCGAGCAGGGTAAATCTAAACCAGCCTGGGCGTCAATATGTCAGGAATTGACGGAGATTGGTGAACCAATTCTCCTCGATGAAACAACTCAGAACCACTCCCTTCTCCACGGGCTAATGACTGAGGTGGGAATATCGGCGGTGCTGTGTATACCACTGACAATCAAGGGGAATGTGATTGGGGCAATGAACCATATCAAGATAGCCGATAGAGGACAGTTCGCCTCCAGTGACCTGAACTTTGCCTCTATATTAGCCTGGTGGATTAGCATTGCCATCGAGAATGCCAGATTGTTTAGTCGGGTGCAGAAGCAGCGCCTTCATGTAGATGAACTGCTGGACGAAATATCCCGCGCCCAGGAAAATGAGCGCAAGAGGGTAGCTATTCAGATTCATGATGGTGTTGCTCAGTGGATGGTTGGCGCCTCATACAGTATCAAGGCCTGTAGTACTCTTATCTCAGAATCGAGAATAGCGGAACTGGAGACTGAGCTATATAAAATCGAGAAGACACTACAACGAAGCGTAAAAGAACTTCGCCGAACCATAGCTAACCTCCGCCCACTTCCACTAGAAGAAGTGGGGCTTGTTAATGCACTCCGTCACACCACAGAGGAGGTTGTTGAGGATGGTATCAGGTGCCACACTGAGGTAGATGGGCAATGCCCCAAGCTTAGCTTTGCTGAAGAGACTACTACCTACTGGATAGTCCAGGAAATTCTGACAAATATCAGGAATCACTCCAAAGCCAGCGACGTCCACCTTCGAATACGGTTTAGTGACACCGCTGTTTCGGTAGAGGTTACCGATAATGGGCAAGGCTTCAATCCTGATGAGGTATTGAGCAGCGTCGTGCCACTAGAGCATATGGGACTTGTCGGTATGAAGGAAAGGGCAAGGTTGCTTGGCGGCAGTCTGATAATAAATAGCAACCCGGGGCAAGGAACATCAATAGACTTTACCTTCCCTATTTCCTCGCGGGTAGCTATGAAAACTACAACATAGAAAGGTGTGAAGATGGGAAATACACCTAGTATCAAGGTTCTTATAGTTGACGACCATCATGTGGTACGGGAAGGGCTGCGCCGGATACTGGAGAATGATGATGAGGTTGAGGTGGTAGGTGAGGCGAGAAATGGTGAAGAGGCAGTCGTAAAGGCATCTTCTCTCATACCAGATGTAATCATTATGGACCTTAAGATGCCGGGGATGGATGGGATTATGGCCACCTACGAGATAAAGCAGAAAATGCCTAATGTAAATGTACTGGTGCTAACCCTTTATGCTGAAGACTTCATAAATCAGGCAGTCGAAGCCGGTGTATCTGGATACCTGCTCAAGGACAGTGACTCAGATCAGATAACCAAGGCTGTGCACCAGGTATATGATGGGCTTTGCCCCATCGCACCGTCCCTCACACGAGAGCTGGTAACCAAGTTTGTTAAGTTAAGCCGAAACGACCAGTCTTCGCTATTGAGCAAGCGCCAGATAGAGATATTGAGGTTGATTGCTGAAGGCGTAAGTGGTAAGGATATAGGAAGCCAGCTTTTCATCAGCACATCCACGGTCAAGAGGGAAATACGCAATATCTTCGATAAACTCGGCGTTAATGACCGCGCACAGGCCGTCTCTGAGGCCATGAAGCGAAGGATTATATAACCGCTATTCAAGCAACATTACCTCACTCAAATACCGCTATCCATTGACTGTGTAACTATGACCCACTCAGGTCATGGTTATGGCACTCCGAGTGCTACCCCCGTTATACCCTTAAGCTAAAGAATTCTATCTCTTTAGTTCTCTTTTGCTGACTATTTAGACCTTACAGATACTCCCGATGTATGCAAAAATGTGGACAGAATATGCAATACATTGTGAGAGAAAATATGGATAAGATTGAGTTATCTTCCGATACTTCGGTAAATAATATTGACGGTAATGGTGCCAGGATTATCCGGGTACTTGTTGTTGACGACCACCAGGTGGTACGGGAGGGTTTGCGGCGGATGTTAGAGTTACAGGATGGGATACAGGTTATCGGTGAAGCAAGCAGCGGGGAAGAAGCAATCATAAAGACGCTGGCGCTCAGCCCTGATGTTATCACAATGGACCTCAAGATGCCGGGTATGGACGGTATTGCCGCCACCCGTGAGATAAAGCAAAGAACACCCGATGTTGATGTACTGATGTTGACCCTGTATGCCGAGGACTACGTAAAAGAAGCCATTGAGGCTGGTGCCTCAGGTTACCTGCTCAAAGACAGTGACGGCGAGCAGATAACCAGGGCTATTTATCAGGTACATGACGGTCTCTGCCCCATTGCTCCATCACTCACTCGAGAGCTGGTAACAGAATTTGCCAGGCTCAGTCGTAGTAGCCAGGCCTCGATACTGACCAGGCGACAAACAGAGATACTGACGTTAATTGCTGAAGGTGTGAGTGGTAAGGAGATTGGCATCCAACTTTTTATCAGCACATCAACGGTAAAGAGAGAAATACGGAACATCCTCAGTAAGCTCGGGGTTAGTGACCGTGCCCAAGCTGTTTCCGAGGCTATAAAGCAAAACCTTATCTGACTGAATCTATCCTGGTACCATAATACATCGCCTCAATAAATAATGACCCACCCGGGTCACATCCCTGACCTCAAGATAATATCAGTCTGTCCGATTAGACTAAAAACCTTGTTTACTAAGCTCCATTTTCATATCTACTTAGACCTTACGCGTGTCAGGAGTGTATGAGACAATAGGCTCATAGAATACGCCAGATACTGGGTAAAGTATCGCTACAAATAGCTTGGACATTAGCCAGGTAATTGTATGTAGCTATTGATATTCTATGATATGGCTCCGAAGGGTGTATATATAATCAGAACAACCTGCCAGCTACAGGGAGTAAAACAAGCTAAGTAGTTTACTGGAGAGTAATAGCTTGAGTAACAACGTAATGGGGTTAGCAAAGCTAGAGATAAAATACAAGCGGGTTGACTGGGACTCTCTGCTCCTGTTAATCCTGCTGACAGTACCGGCTAGCGTCATGCTGGTCATACTGTATCTCTGGCCAAACGTGCTCTGGGTTGCAGAGATACCACACACTGCGATAGAAATCTTCGGCGCATTTTCCGCCTTACTTTTATCGGTGTTCATCATCGCCCGATATCGAGAGCAACCGGGCATTCTGTACATCAGTGCCGGGCTAATGGCAATGGGAATCATTGAGGGGTTCCATTCTATCACGATACCACGCTCCACCGAATTCTTCTGGTTAAACTCCTTTGCCGGCATATACGGAGGGGTCTTTTTCTCTCTTTATGTCCTCGCCGTCAGGACACGCCTCCCCATTCCTTCAATTAAAGCTTCAGCGAAGGGTGTAGCCTGGCTACTCGGTGGTACAGCCTTACTCTGCTTCACCTTCGGGGTGCTCTCTATAGTCTTCTACGACATGTTACCTGCAATGGTACAAGAAAACCGCTTCACACCCACTGCCTGGACAATAAACGCTGTACCAGTAGTGCTATTTCTTTTCGCCGGTATAGGTCTATTCCGCCAGTATCGCAAAACAGGTGCCCGTGAGCTGTTCTTGTTTACCGCTATGCTAATCTTCCTGTTCCAGGCCAGTGAAGTCTTTTACTTTGCCACCTTGTGGAGCGTCGTCTGGTGGCTCTGGCAGGGGTTGCGACTTGCAGTCTATCTTGCCGTCCTGGGCTACGTGCTTAAGGAGTATATCCAGACAAGTGAATCCCTTGCCGTGGAGATTGATGAGCGTAAAAAGGTAGAAGAATCTCTACGCAAAGCTGATGACGACTGGCGTGACTCATTTAACTCCCT
>CAZXWQ010000019.1:12993-17908 GCA_964644545.1 uncultured Dehalococcoidales bacterium
AATATCGGCCAGCTCCAGCAGGTATTTCTCAATATCATCATAAATGCCGAACAGGCGATGGCAGAAGCGCATGAGGGAGGCAGACTTCTCATTAAGACCCAGAGGGTAAACAGTAAAATCAGGGTATTCATAAGCGATGATGGTCCCGGGATAGCCGAGGATAAAATTAGCAAGATATTCGACCCCTTCTTCACCACCAAAGGCGAAGATGGTGGGACAGGGCTGGGATTGAGCATATCCTATGGCATTATCAAGGAGCACGGAGGCAATATTCACGCCGAGAGCATGACGGGCAGTGGAACTACATTCTTTGTCGATTTGCCCATAGTATCTAATGGCAAGCAGGCGCAAACAACCGAACCAGGCGACCATGAAACTGAAAAAATAAGCGGGGCGAAGATAATGGTGGTGGATGATGAACCAAACATCTGCCGGGTGCTGGACCGATTGCTGAGCCGAGAGGGTCATAAGGTGGAGACCGTATCTGATGCCTACCGAGCTTTACAGAAACTCAACACTACAAAATATGACCTTATTCTGCTGGATATCAAGATGCCTGGCATGAGTGGCATTGAATTCTATAATCATGTGAAACAGATAGACTCGTCATTACGGCCAAAGGTAGTATGTATTACCGGCGACGCTATTAGCCCCAGAAACAAAACCTTCCTGGATAAAACCAGAATCCCTTATATAGTCAAGCCCTTTTCCATTGATAAATTATTACATCAAGTAAAAGCAGGATTAGGAGGTAAAAATAATGTACAGACCACGTATTCTTATCGTTGATGATGACATCGGAGTCCTCAAATTTGTTCGTGCCAATCTAGAATCGACAGATTGTGAGACTTTCGTAGCCATGGATGGCAAAGAAGCCCTGCAACTCGTTGAAAAGGAACTCCCTGATCTGATAGTCCTGGATATAATGATGCCCAAGATGAATGGCTTCGAGGTCTGCCGGCGGATTCGGCAGTGGTCACAGGTGCCAATTATCATGCTTAGTGCCCGGCATGATATAGGGGAAAAAGTAAAATGCCTTAACAGTGGCGCCGATGACTACGTCACCAAGCCCTTCGGGGTGAATGAACTCAAGGCACGCGTGCAGGCGGTACTGAGGCGTGCTAAGTCAGTAGGGACTATGCCAGTTGTGCCAACCTTTAATAGTGGAGACCTCGATATCAACTTTGTTCAAAGAAAGGTAACTGTCGCCGGCCGCGAAGTAAAGCTGACCCCAACAGAATACAACCTGCTGGTTGAACTGGCACTGGGCATGGGTAAGGTGCTCACTCATACCTATCTACTCAACAGGGTGTGGGGTCCTGAATACAGGGGAGAAAGAGAGTACCTGCGTGTTTTCATAGGACGTCTGCGTAAGGAACTTAAGAATGGGTCTGACAAACAAGAGTATATTATTACAATACCCGGCGTAGGCTATCAGTTGACACCTCCCAACCATAATTAGGCGCTACTTAATAGAGCGACCGGAAAAAAGAAGCCAAGAGAAGGATACCTGGAAACAGGTATCCTTCTTTATTGCCTGAAAACATTACCAAAATATCCGGGTAATAGACTACCCGGACCATAGTCACCATACCTACCTACCTGACAGCAGCAAGAAAACTTGCCTGCATATCCTGGTCTGCCCCAAGAATTCTCACCATCTCACTACTGCTTTACGCAAAGATTGCGTATTTAATCCACTTTTTCCTCCTGGCTTATGGTTATGACCCAATTACGACCCACTTATGACCCAATTATGGACTTAAAAAGGTTGAATTTTTCGAGCTAAAAGTATTACCATTTATACATTAGGCTCAATATCATTAGCTCGAAAGGGTCGGTTTCTTGGGCTACAAGGCTAAAAATGCCGAACTAGAAGTTCTATTATGCGTAAAAAAGTAGCTGGACTGATTACCGGGGTCATAGTAACTGCTTCGCTCCTTATCTTCTTTCTGGGTCCCTTGTCGCCAACTCCCGCGGTCGGGGAATCTAACAGCTCCAACACGACAGAGCCGGTCAGCGATAATGCTACCTTTCGTGAAAATATCCACTCAATGCTACAGGACACAGGTAGTGAGATACGTGACGAGGACATAAGCCGGTTTTACCAGAAACTGATAGAAGCCTATGAGCTGGATGAAGCTTCCTCCGGTACTCCAGGGGATGGAGACCCCAGCCCGGCGGATATACTACCTGATATGAACAAGATTAACCATGCAGCTCTTTTATTGCCACTCCAGGAAGCAGGAAAGAATATCCAGGATAAGGAACTGGCCCAGTTTTACTATAAGCTACTTGCGGATGTTGGATGGCCAATTGAGCCAGAAGAATAGTGTGAGAGAGGCTACGTATGAAGTACCTCCTTGTCTTGCTGAGTGCTTTTGAGATTTCAGACGGTGTAATTACTCACTTTCTCGTCAGTAATGGTTTAGCGCGAGAAATAAATCCGCTAATGGAGCCCATAGTAAGGGAGGGTAACTTTCTGCTGCTCAAGATTATTGGTGTTCTTCTGTGCGTGTTGATTCTATGGCGCTTGTATAAGCGTTCTCGTAAGGTTACCCTGATAGTCACTTCAGGTGTCGTAGCATTCTACGGGGCGGTTGTTAGCTGGAACCTAAGCATATTCCTCACCAGCTTGAGCCCCGTTTATTAAGGTAAAAACCACACTACGTTGTCCGGGTAATTTGCCTTGAGCAGCTCGGACACTACCTGCCACCCCTAAGCTTTTGTATAAGGCTCTGAGCTTCGCCCACAATGTCGTTTATATCTACGTTATCCAGGGACGCAGCTAGTTTGCCAGCATTACTATCATCCTCTACTTCTGTCGTGAACAGGTCAAGCATTGCGTCCTCACTTTTCGGCTGCTCTGGCTCTGGCGGCTTGGCATCTGAATTGGCATCGGAATTGTCATCTGGATTGTCGTCAACAGGCTCAGGTGTTTCCTCAGGCTCATCTTCGGATTCTGACGGCTCGGGGGCATGGAACATCCCTGTGATATCCACTCCGCCCTGCTCACTGGTATCTTCTGCTGGCTGTTGTTCAGCTTCAGCAAAAGCATTGCTCGCCTGAAGGTCATTTGCTTTATCCGGAGCAGATAAGTTCTCCACCATATTTGCTGTAAAATCCTTCTGCTCTTGTTGGGTACTATACGCCGCCTGGATAGTTTCTTGTTTCAATTGGAGTTTAGTTTTCCGACGAAACAAGAAAATGAATCCCCCAATCACAGCTATAGCAACACCTATACCTCCGTATACCATCGGACTTATCATCATACCTGAATTTGCTAAAGCGTCCATTATTGTTTCATTCACCTCCTTACATCATTCCGGTAAGCATCATGTTGACCATCGGGGGCACAAAGACCAAGACTGCCCCTGATATGCCTGACATGATAGCAAGGTAAAACGAGAGTTTGTAAATATGCCCCCCACCCGTTGCATAGATAGCAAAGGCATTGGCTAAAGTAAGCACGACAACTATAACTATTACCATAAAGTGCAGCAGGTTCATGGCTGCTGAAGAGCCACCATATATCCCGAACGAGGTGAAACCAGGCATTATGTCTGCCAGGTTTCCCTCCGGTATCACTTCATTTACCAGACTGGAGAAGGTGACCAGAGTCTGGTGGATAAAGACGACTACTGCCGTGAGGACAACATGCATGGCAATAGCTAACCATTGGATACCAGAATGGATAAGCGACCGTTGTGCCCGAAGGCCAGCAATCTTCACAGCAAAAGCACTAGCTTCGTTGCCTACCCTCTCTGGCTCACCGCCAAGGGTGACCCCGTCCCAGAAGATACGTACGCTTCGGCTTACCTGCTCGGAGCCGGTTTCACCAACAAATCTATCCCAGCAACGCTGGGGGCTTATTCCTGCCAGTAGCCTGGTGTAAAGGAGGTCTAAATCTTCCTTCAGGGAGCCCATGGAATGGAAATCGAGTCGCCCCATAGCTTCACTAACCGTTGCTCTTATTGCCTGGCTCACTCCGCCAAGGGAACGGAGGAGACCGGCAATATCCATATCGCGTTTCTCTATATTCTGGTCATCTTTTCTGCTTACCAGCCCCAGCGGGAATAGGACAATGCTGGTGCTGAGCATTATCCAGCCTATATCAATTTTCATTATCGGCATGACCAGTATCATAATTCCCACTATTGGCAGGGCAAGCTTGACCAGACCCCGCATAATGTTTTGCTCTTTGGAACGGCAGGGCAGGGAATGTACCCTTGTCTCCCGAGGTGCAGTGTGATATATAAACCAGGAACCAGCCATGGTCACTACAATAGTTAATGCGGATAGTGCCAGGATAAAGCCTGTAGTCACATTGCCGATCATCATGGTTACCACCGCCATAACGGTAACAATGGCCGATGTCATAATCAAGGCAACATAAGCATCGGTCCACTTCTTGAGCACTTCTAGCCTTCGTCCATACTGGTTACTGTAGGACTCGGAGAAGACCTGCGATTCCCTTTCCAGAAAGACAGCGATATCCTCTCCCGATGACAGGGCGCCTGACAGGCGCAGGAGAACCGACTTAATATCTGGCTCCTTAGTAGATTGACCAACTATGCGGCATGCTTCTGCGTAGTCGTGGTTAAATGCTTTAGCTACGAAATTGGTCTTTTTAAAGTAGCGTGCTGATATATATGGTAAGTTTGCAGCATGCTGAAAGAGTCCGGTCCGTGATATGCCTGAGGTAGCAATAGCAGCCATATAGGTCATCTGGCAGAAGAAATCCATATCCAGGATTTCTTTGCTAATAGGTTTCATGGTGTCTTGTTCACCAGACCCATTCTTACCGAACTTTTCCCAGAACCTGTACCATTTCATTGCTAAAAGAGTCCTTCTTGCTGTGCCTTACTCAGAACGTCCAGGATTTCATAGAAACCGGTAACTCCCTGTTCCTTAT
>CAZXWQ010000020.1:0-9958 GCA_964644545.1 uncultured Dehalococcoidales bacterium
TCTCAGCCGGGACTCGCTCCTTCTCTACCAGATGACTCACTGGCGCCGCCACCATCAACGGACTAGGCAGGCTCTTGAAGAAATCCCGCACTGTGGCTCGGTTTTTGAATTGCGCTCCGTGCGGGAAATAGAAAAGTTCCTCTCTTCCCTGGGGTAATGCTACAACCCCGTCTACTCTGTCATTGCGCGGCACGAAGTGACGAAGCAATCTCGTGCCTTATAGCTGTCGGTGCAGGAACCACTTCCTGCGCTCAGGGTACTTCAGGCTGGTGCCACGGTCGTAGTAGATTTCAAACACCTCGCCCCCGGTGGTCTTCACCCGGTAGTAGTTGCGGTGGCGCCTCTGCCACCACCTTTTACCACCCCCTGTGCTCGGACCAAAACCGTGGTCTGGCCAGGCGGCGATTATATCTGAGATTACATACTCCCGCTCATCCACGCGGAAAGAGATTGGAACCTTGACCTCGCCGCTTACACTGACATCGACCTCTCGGCCGAAGAACTGTGGTGCCATAACCCTCGCGACCTACCAGAAGTCCACCCGGGAAATGGCTTCATTGTTTAGAATAATCTGCCTGATTTCGTTCTGTGTTTCCTGGTCTGCAATCAGTTCCACTTCCGATACCGGTCGGCCGGCTTCGTTCCGCTCGCACTGCCACCTGAGCAGGTACCCCGGCACAAGGGCATACCAGTAGTTAGCCGTTCGACAACCCGAACCGTCCTCGGCACAGCAGGTAGCTTCCACTACAAGGTGCCCGGTCACATACAGAACCTCTCTGCCGTTATACTTCAGCCTCACCTCGTTCTCGGGCGTATAGTAACCGGCGAACGCCTCCACGTCCTCACCCAGCGGCAGGTGCGTATACTTCACCTTCGTTATCAACTCAGACTCCTGTTCATACTGTCTAAGTATATTCTAGCAGAGCCTTGAGAATACCTCAATAATGAGCTTGTTGCGAAAGTCTATAGAAGTGGTAGAATTAGGGTGAATGTACAACTAGTGCGAGGTATTAAACATGAATTCTATACCTCCTTATGTAGCAAGAGGCTCAATTATTCTAAATCTTATATTGGTTATTGTCTTGTTAGTTCAAAATTTCCCACAAGCCATTCGCACGATTCGCTCATTTCTGGTCTGGTTACTCACAAGGCTGAGGGAGGCGCCAATGACGTTTAACCAATGGAGATGGTGGAAACGTTATCGTCCGTCTTGTGAAATTGTCCAAACCAGTAAGCTTTGGATAAAGAAGCCTAGTAATAGGTATTATATGAGACTAACAATTGATGTAAGGTATACAAGTAGGGATAATCGTTACGATACAAGTATTGATATTACTTCTGTGAATTTAGATGTATATAACATAGGAAAAGGTAGAGATAGCAAGCCTTATAGGTTGTGTCGTTCTAGTTTTCCTTTGAAAATATACCCCGAAGATGATAGTGAAGATAGTGGCGAAGGATGGTTTCCTGTTATGCATGATGTTTGGGAACTGCCACACGGAGGGAATGTGGTAGTTAGATATACTCTTGAAGGTTTCATTGATGCACCGCCCAGAGTAGATGCATCCACATTCTGTAAAATAGTAGCTATAGGAGAAGCTACAATCTGGAGAGCCACAAGAAGTAAAAAGCTAAAAGCAGGTGGTAAGTTCTCAGTTGACGTAGATAGGGAATATGAAGAATAGGTTCTCAAGCATAAACGCATTGCTTAATAGAAGACACTTCATTACTCACACCACCCAACCGCCCCCCAACTCAACATAACCCCAAAAACAATTCACGCCTCACCAGCCTCGAATTGTTTCTATATTTTCCAAAAATCTACTTTTATGGGTAAATTGCCACTGCTTCCAGCCCGCTTACCTCAGGCAGTCCAAGCATCAGGTTCATGTTCTGGACAGCCTGCCCCGCCGCCCCTTTTACCAGGTTGTCAATGCAGCTGATAACTACCAGCTTCCCCGTAGCCGGGGCAATGGTAGGATATATCAGGCAAAGGTTGCTCCCCCAGGTGTGCTTGGTGTGGGGAGGCTGCTCTGTTACCCTGACAAATGGCTTTTCCTTGTAGAAGTCCAGGTACAACTGCCTTAGCTCTTCCTGCCCCTTCTTGCCTTCGGCAACCTTCCCTGAAGATAGAGTAGCGTAGCAGGTGGTCAGTATTCCCCTTGTCATCGGTGTCAGGTGCGGGACAAAGGTCACCGAGACTGGCTTCCCGCGCCGGAGCAGCCCCAGCTCCTGGACAATCTCCGGTAGGTGCCTGTGTCCCTCCAAAGCGTAGGCAGCGGTGTCTTCATTAGCCTCGGAGTAGTGAGTCCCCAGGCTGGTCGTTCTACCCGCCCCCGATAGACCGGACTTGCTGTCAACTATTACCTCAGCCTCAATCAGACCTGCCTTGACTGCTGGTGCCAGTGCCAGTATAGCTCCCGTGGGGTAACAACCGGGATTAGCCACCAGTTGCGCCGAGGCAATCTCAGCCCCGTGTAGTTCGGGCAGACCGTACACCGCTTGCTCAAGCCGCTGTGGCGCCGGGTGAGTGAAACCATAGGTAGACACGTATTCTGCCGCGTTCTTCAGCCTGAAATCGGCGCTGATATCCACTACCCTGGTGCCGCGGTCAACAAGTGGTATCACCTCTTTGGCACTCTCCTTGTGGGGCATGGCTGAGAAAGCCAGGTCAACCTCCCCCAGCTCGGCTTCAATAGTCAGGTCTATGCCGGACAGGTGGGGGAAAACACTGCCCAGCTTCTGCCCGGCAGCACTCCGCCCCGTAACTGAAATAAGCTCAACCTGCGGGTGCTGGTGCAGTAGCCGTGCCAGCTCAATACCGACATAGCCGGTAACATTGATAATGCCTGCCCTGGTGCGTTCCACTACGCTAATCCCCCTTTTGAGCGCAGGCGTAACCCTGCTCAAAAGCGCTCATATTGAGTTCCTCCGTGCCCTTGGGCACTGAGGACAATATAGACTTTTTCATTGACTCTACGGATATAACGTCCGTGGCAGCAGTGAAAAACCCCAGCATAGCCACATTTGCCACTTGCACTCTACCCAGTTCCTCGGCTATACGTCGGGCTGGCATAGCCAGCAGCCTGGCATCCCCTGTTTCATCAGGTATCACCAGGTCCTGGTCAAGAATTACCAGAGTATCCTCACGTTTTGAGGGGAAATACTTCTCATATGCCTCTTGAGACATCGTTACCAGGATTGAAGGAGCCTCAATATAGGGATAGAGCACAGCTTCATCAGAGATAACCACGTCAGCCTTACAGGCTCCACCCCGGGCTTCAGGCCCGTAGTCCTGGATGAAAACTGCGTTCTTACCCTCGTGGACAGCGGCTGCCTGCCCAATAATGTAGCCGGCCAGAATTATGCCCTGCCCACCGTAACCGCATAGCCTTATCTCCTGTCGATTTTTCATCAAATCCACCCCATTATTCGGGAAGGTACGGTCGTTCAATATCAATAAACTTACCCACGACTATCTGCCCGTCGAGGTCAATATCCACCTGGCCGGGATTAGCCCCATGTTTAACAACACTATTAGAGCGATAATACCTCATCTGGTCTAAACCAGTTACCTGCCTGTTCATACGGCCATAATAAGTGGGGCAGGGGGTAATCACCTCAATAAAGCTGAACCCTCTCTTCAGCAGGGCCTCTTTGATAGCCCTTTCCAGTTGACGGACCTGGGCTGTTGTCCACCGGGCAACATAGACGGCACCGCTGGCTGCCGCTAAATGGGGCAAATTAAACGCATTCTCCACGTTGCCGCGGCGTGAGGTAGTGGTTCTCGCGCTCAACGGTGTTGTCGGGCCAAGCTGCCCTCCGGTCATTCCGTAGTTGAAATTGTTGACGCATATCACCGTCATATCAATGTTTCTGCGACCGGCATGAATAAGATGGTTACCGCCGATAGCAGCCAGGTCACCATCACCGCTGAAGACCACCACCTTCAGCTCCGGGTTGGCTAGCTTTAATCCCGTAGCAAAGGGTATAGCTCGCCCGTGCGTGGTATGGAACGAGTCCAGTTTTACATACCCCGCTGCCCTGCCGGTACACCCTATCCCGGAAACAATTGCCACCTTATCTAAATCAAACCCGGATTCAACCAGGCTTCTAAGGAGGCTACCAAGAACCAACCCCAGGCCGCAGCCAGCACACCATATGTGGGGTAGCCGGTCTACTCTCAGGTAGGTGTCCAGGGGATTCCCTTCAGTATCTATTATAACATCGTTCATTTAGCCGCCTGCTTGATAGCATCCAGTATTACTTCTGGATTATGTACGGTGCCACCCATATGTGGTACCAGTATTGTCTTTGCCCTGCCGCCGGCGCATCGTTCCACTTCCAGAGCAATCTGACCATAGTTAATCTCCGGCACTACAAATGCCCTGACCTGCCCGGCGATTTCCCTGATTCTATCCTCGGGGAAAGGCCAGATTGTAATCAGCCTTAGCGTGCCTACTTTGATACCTGCGCTCCGGGCGCGTTCAATGGCAATGAGTGCAACCCGTGCTGTAATGCCGTAGGAGCAAACTACTACCTCGGCATCTTCCATACCGTCCTCTTCCATCCCGATAATCTCGTTTCTATGGTTCTCAATCTTCTCAACCAGCCGTCGTACCAGCCTATCCTGCGCCTCGGCATTCATTGCGGGATACCCCCGCTCATCATGAGTAAGTCCCGTAACATGGAACCCGTAGCCGCTACCGGTGCTTGCCATAGGAGGGACAAGGTCGTCATCGGGTTCATAGGGCCAGTACTCCTCGGGGGGGACGGTAGGCGTGCGCCGCGGTACAATTTCTATCTCGCTAACCGGTGGTATAACTACCTTCTCATACATATGCCCGACAGCAGCTTCAGACATGACCAGCACAGGCACACGGTATCTTTCTGATAGATTGAACGCCTTTACAGTATGTTCAAATACCTCTTGTGGGGAACTGGGTGCCAGACAAATGATGCTGTAGTGGCCGTGACTGCCCCAGCGTGCCTGCATCATGTCTCCCTGGGCGGTCAGTGTGGGTAACCCCGTTGACGGACCGGCGCGCTGTATGTTTACCACAACACACGGTGTTTCCAGCATTACACCCAGACCAATATTCTCCATCATCAGGCTGAAACCAGGCCCGGATGTAGCTGTCATTGCCTTGGCTCCGCCCCACGAAGCTCCCAGGATAGCCGCCATTGATGCCAGCTCATCCTCCATCTGTATATAGGTACCACCAACCTCTGGCAGCCGGTCTGACATCCGTTCTGCTATCTCGGTAGCCGGTGTAATGGGGTATCCAGCGAAGAACTTGCAGCCAGCGCTGATTCCTCCTTCAGCGCAGGCCTCATCCCCACTCATAAAAAACTCTCCAGCCAGAGCTCCTCTACTAGACACGTTACCTTTACCTCTTAGGTCTCTTCCTCAATGGATTCTACATGGATAGCAAATTCAGGGCAGACCATACTACACATACCGCATGCGGTACACTTACTGCTATCGCTCGTGGCGATAAGATGGTATCCTTTACTATTGGTCTCTGTGGATGCGTAGAGAACATGTTTTGGGCAGAACTCTATACAGAAGCCACACCCCTTGCACCTCTCCGCTATCACGTGAACCTGATTATGTCCTGTCTTTACTTTGCCCTTGCTCAATCCTCGCCCTTAAGCTTTTCTAGGCACTCTTTTTAGTAGTGCCAACCAAGGTAGCATAGCATAGTAGTCTGCTCATTATCAAATCTGGCGGGGTTATTAAATAAGCTGTGTGCGATTTGTCGCTGCTTCACTGGTGGTGATATAATTGGCACAATACGAATGTGTGAAGTGGAGGGGCAAAGCTGCCCTGAGCTGCGTCTCTCCCCTTTCCTTTTTAGGGGCGAATTTGGTAGATAACCGCTATCAGCAAGCTCTGGATTACATTTACAGCTTCATTGACTACGAGCGTGAACCCGGGCCACGCACCAGGACTACCTATGACCTGCGGCGTATGGATGAGCTGTTGTGTCGAGCAGGTGACCCTCACCTGGAAGCCCGGTCCGTTCACATCGCCGGCAGCAAGGGGAAGGGGAGTGTGGCTGCCATGATGGCATCAACCCTCACCGCCTCTGGTTATACTACCGGCCTTTTCACCTCCCCGCATCTGCATTTATACAATGAGCGTATCAGGATTGATGGCAGGCTAATCTCCAACGAAGACCTTGTTACTCTGGTGGACAGGCTTAAACCTGAGGTTGAGGCGGTCAACCAGAAAGCTACCTACGGTCGGTTGACCACCTTTGAGCTAACCACGGCGTTAGGCTTTTTCTACTTCGCACAAAAAGGCGTAGATTTCCAGGTGATTGAAGTAGGTCTGGGCGGCAGGCTCGATGCCACCAATGTAGTCCAGCCTGAGGTTTGTATTATCACGTCGATTAGCTTTGACCATATGGAGGTACTGGGTGACACCCTGGCTCAGATTGCGGCTGAGAAGACTGGTATCATCAAACAGGGTTGTGTGGTGGTAAGTTCCCCTCAAGTGGATGAGGTGGATAAAGTAATCGGGGAAGCGTGTCTCAACTTGCAGGCAGAGCTGATAAGGGTAGGTAGTGACGTTACCTGGCGAAGTCTCGGTTTTGAACCTGACCGACAATCGCTTCACGTGAAGGGCAGATTGGCTGGTTATGACCTGTCAATCCCGCTTCTGGGCCAGTATCAGCTTGAGAATACAGCGACGGCAGTGGCTGCCCTTGAGGTTCTGGCTGAGAAGGGCTTTAACATTTCCACAGATAGCATCACTGACGGTCTGGCAAAGGTGAGATGGGAGGGCAGACTTCAGGTCCTTACCCGCCATCCCCTCCTGGTGGTTGATGGTGCCCACAACCCTGACTCAGTACGGAAGTTAAGGCTGTCTCTTGAGCAATACTTTGACTTTGACCGGGCTATCTTGATTATCGGGCTCTCCTTGGATAAGGACTTACCCGCTATAATCTCAGAACTGGTGCCCTTTTTTGAAGAGGTAATTGTTACGCGCTCTATTCATCCACGGGCTATGTCCACGGAACCTATAGTGGCTGAGTTTGGTCGGCAGGGAGTAAAGGCTAAGGTAACAGATGACATCTCAATTGCCCTGCCTGTGGCTTTAGGTATGGCCGGGGATAAGGACATGATTTGCGTTACCGGTTCACTATTCGTAGCTGCCGGGGCAATCGAGCAGGCGAAGGTACTTGGCTTGGTGGTTTAACTGCTGAGAGCGGAGGAGCATAAGGAGTAGCTTGCGGTGCAAGAGACGGGGGATTTTCCCATAAGAGGGCCGGGGTTTGGCAGGGACTGGACAAAAGGTAACGTATTTCATAACCTCCTGATGCTATCGTGGCCGATGGTCATCAGCAATAGCCTCAATATGCTGGGTCCTACCATTGACATGGTATGGGTGGGCAAGCTGGGGGCAGCCTCGATTGCCGGAGTGGGCGTTGCCGGCATTGCTGTTATGCTAATCATGTCAGCAATTATGGGTCTCATGATGGGCATGAGGGCTATGATTGCCCGTTTTGTCGGCGCCGGTGATGTTGAGGGTGCCAATCACGTGGCACAGCAGGGCTTCGTCATCAGCGCTACCTTCGCCATACTTATGGTGGTAGTAGGCATTTTCTTCGCTGAACCCATTATGGGGCTGTTCGGGCTGGAGCCTGACGTTGTCGCCGAAGGGGTGGCATATATGCGTATAATATTTGTAGGTGCGGCTGCTATGTCCTTCCGGATGATGACTGAGGGTATTATGCAGGCTTCAGGCGATGCCCAGACGCCAATGCGAATAACCATCTTTTTCAGGATTTTCCATGTGGCTCTTTGTCCGTTCCTGATTTTCGGCTGGTGGATATTCCCCCGTCTTGGTGTCAGCGGCGCCGCTCTGACCAATGTTATTTCTCAGAGCCTCGGACTCTTCATTTCACTCTGGGTCCTCTCCACCGGGCGGTCACGACTGAGGCTGTCCCTGAAACACTTTCGCCTTGACCCCAACATAATATGGCGTATAGTTAGAATCGGGTTTCCTGCCCTTATCTCAGGCATACAAAGGACTTTCAGCCAGTTTTTTGTGATGCTGTTTATGGCCCCTTTTGGTACCATTGCCGTGGCCGCTCATACCATCAACCAGAGAATAGAGATGATGTTGTTTATGCCGGGTATGGCATTTGGTATGGCCAGTGGTGTGCTGGTGGGACAAAATCTGGGAGCCAACCAGCCAGAGCGGGCGGAGAGAAGTGCCTGGCTGGCAGGGGGTATGGTAGAAGCCCTGATGGTCACCTGTTCATTAGCTATACTACTATGGGCTGAGAACATAGTCCGCATCTTCAATGCCGAGCCGACTCTGGTGGCAACCGCCAGCACTTTCCTGAGGATAGCGGTAGCTGGTTATGTGGTGCTGGGGCTTATGACTGTATTTATGATGGCTTTACAGGGTGCCGGTGATACCGTGCCGGCAATGATTATCAGCATGGTAACCGTATGGTTGGTGACATTACCCCTGGCATACTTTTTGCCAAGGATTACTGACCTCGGTATGTACGGAGTTCGATGGGGAATGGCGGCTGGCATGATTTTTGCGGCACTCTCCTTTGCCATATATTTCCGCCTGGGAAGGTGGAAGCGCAAGAAAGTATAGTGGAGCACCGGGGCAATATAATAATCGAGAGATTATCAAGCTAAGGTGATACCATGGTTTGTCTTGCTCCTTGCCGGAGAAGGACATTACTTATGCCTGCTAGAGTAGCTATGAAGGGGGCTGGTTCACTCGGCAGGTGTCAAAAACTGAGATATGCGCCTATTAAGGAGTAACTTTTAGTGCAAGAGACTGATGATTCTTCCGAGGCAGGCCAGGCATTCCTGAGAGACTGGACAAAGGGCAGCATCTTTCAGAACCTCTTGAGTCTGTCCTGGCCCATGGTCATCAGCAACAGCCTGAACATGCTGGGTCCCACCATTGACATGATATGGGTAGGCAAGCTGGGGGCAGCCTCTATTGCCGGTGTGGGCATTGCCGGTATTGCCGTTGGCCTGGTGATGTCGGCGATGATGGGTCTCATGATGGGTATGAGGGCTCTGATTGCCCGCTTCATAGGGGGAGGCGACGTTAAGGGTGCCAATCATGTAGCCATGCAAGCCTTTATTATCAGCGCTGTCTTCGCCATAGTAATGGCCGTAATAGGCATTTTCTTTGCCGAGCCGATATTGCAGTTATTCAGGCTGGAGGCTGATGTTGTCTCTGAAGGCGCTGCCTACCTGCGCATATTGTTTGTCGCCTCGGTGGTTATGTGCCTTCGAGTGATGGCTGAAGGTAGTATGCAGGCTTCAGGGGATGCACAGACCCCGATGAGAATAGCCGTCTTTTTCAGGCTTTTCCATGTAGCCCTCTGTCCCTTTATGATATTCGGCTGGTGGATATTCCCTCGTCTCGGTGTTAGCGGCGCCGCTCTGACCAATGTTATTTCTCAGAGCCTGGGGCTGATTATTTCTATGTGGGTCCTCTTCACCGGGCGGTCGCGGTTGTGGCTGACCCTGAGCAACTTTCACCTTGACTTGAATATTATCTGGCGCATAGTGAGGATTGGACTTCCCGCCTGCGTCATGGGCTTGCAGATGTCCCTGGGCCAGTTCGTTTTGGTGGGATTTATGAGTCCCTTCGGCACCAATGCTGTGGCGGCGCACACCATCTGCCAGCGGGTGGAGATGGTTGTCTTCATGCCTATTATGGGGGTGGGTATAGCGGCTGGTGTTCTCGCCGGGCAGAACCTGGGAGCAGACCGCCCGCAGCGGGCTGAGCGGAGCGGCTGGCTGGCGGCAGCCCTGGCGATGGGGTTTATGATTATCTGTTGTGTGGCGCTACTGTTATGGGCGGAGAACATGGTCCGCATCTTTAATACAGAGACCGGTCTGGTGGAGATGGGAGGAATCTTCCTCAGGATAGCTGTCGCTGGCTATCTGATGATAGGTCCTC
>CAZXWQ010000020.1:10058-13850 GCA_964644545.1 uncultured Dehalococcoidales bacterium
ATGGGAGGAATCTTCCTCAGGATAGCTGTCGCTGGCTATCTGATGATAGGTCCTCTCATCGTATTACAGTTTTGCATCTCCGGTGCTGGTGATACCCTGCCGCCTATGATTTTCAGTATGGCCATTGTCTGGGGCGTGCAAATGCCGCTGGCATTTGCATTGCCGCGGATTACCAACCTCGGCGTATATGGAGTGCGGTGGGCGATGGTGGCTGCAATATTTGTGGGGCTAATCGCCTTCGTAACATATTTCCGTCTTGGCAGGTGGAAGCGTAAGAGAGTTTAATCAGGTATCGGGCAACATCAGGCGGAGGAGCGTAAGGATTGGTTGCTGAGAAAGCAGAAGATGTAGAGGATAGTCCCGGGGCAGGCCAGGCATTCCTGAGAGACTGGACAAAGGGCAGCATCTTTCGCAACCTCTTGAGTTTGTCCTGGCCAATGGTGGTAAGTGGCAGTCTCACTATGCTGGGCCCCACCATTGACATGATATGGGTGGGAAGGCTGGGGTCAGCTGCCATTGCCGGCGTGGGCGTTGCCGGTATGGCGGTCATGGTGGCGAATTCGGCAAGGATGGGACTCACCACGGGCACCAGGGCTATGATTGCTCGTTTTGTTGGGGCAGGCGATTCTGAGGAAGCCAACCATGTGGCACAGCAGGCTTTCGTTATCAGCGCTGTCTTCTCCACATTAATGGCTATAATTGGCATCTCATTGGCGGAGCCAATATTGGTTGTGATTGGAGTGGAGGCTGAAGTCGTCTCTGAAGGGGCGGCATACATGCGCATAATGTTCGTCGGCTCGGTGGCTATGTCCTTCCGAATGATGGCTGAGGGTATTATGCAGGCATCGGGGGATTCGGTAAACCCGATGAGGATAGCCATCGTCTTCAGGATTTTCCATGTGGCTCTCTGTCCTTTTCTCATCTTCGGCTGGTGGATATTCCCGCGCCTCGGTGTCAGTGGTGCCGCTCTGACCAATGTTGTTTCTCAGAGCCTGGGAGTGGGTCTCGGATTGTGGTTTCTCTTTAGCGGGCGTTCACGGTTGCGTCTGAGTCTGAAAGGCCTCAGCCTTGACCGAAATATAATCTGGCGCATAGTGAGGATTGGGGTTCCTGCTTCAGTTACCGGTGTCGAAAGAAGCTTCGCCAACCTGGTTCTGGTGTGGTTTATTGTCCCCTTTGGCACCTTTGCTGTGGCGTCTCATACCCTGGTTCAGAGGGTGAGCCAGTTTCTGCATATGCCCAGCATGGGGTTTGGCCAGGCTGCTGGCGTGCTGGCAGGACAAAACCTGGGGGCAAGGCAGCCGCAGCGGGCAGAGAAGACCGGCTGGATGGCAGCAGGCTTGGTCTCCGGTATTATGTTCATTGGTTCGGCGGTATTGTTCCTGTGGGCTGAAAACGTAGCTCGTATCTTCAATACTGAGCCCGGTCTGGTGGAGATAGCCAGCAAGTTCATGAGAATAGAAATCGTATCTTTCCTGGTGTTCGGTCTTGTTATTGTGTTATCGCAGTGCCTGAATGGTGTCGGTGATACCTGGATACCAATGCTTACTACTCTGCTAACCATGTGGTTCGTGCAGGTTCCCCTGGCGTACTTTCTACCACGAGTTGCCGGTCTCGGTGTGTACGGAGTGCGGTGGGCAATAGTGACTGCCTTGATTATGAGGGCCTTCATCTACACAACGTATTTCCGAGCGGGGAGGTGGAAGCGTAAAAGAATATAGCTGGGCACCGCGATAACAGGGGGTACTCACAGATACGATGCAAGGGACAGGGGATTTTAACAGGAGAGCGCCATCGCCGGAGAGGGACTGGACAAAGGGTGGTATCACCCGCAATCTCTTGAGCCTGGGCTGGCCGATGATGGTCACCGAGGGTCTTTATATGATAGGGATCAGCATCGACATGGTCTGGGTGGGCAGGCTGGGGGCGGCGGCGATGGCTGGAATCGGCGTGGCTGGCATCTTCGCCGGGTTCCAGATGATGATTATGACCGGCCTCGGTATCGGTACGCGCGCGGTCGTTGCTCGCTTTGTCGGCGCTGGCGACATTAACGGGGCCAATCACGCCGCCCAGCAGGCCTTTGTGGTTTGCGCCATCTATACCGTGGTCATGGCGGCGCTCGGCGTTGCTCTGGCCGAACCAGTACTGACGCTGATGGGGTTTGCCCCGGATGTCGTCGCGCTCGGGGCGGACTACATGCGTATTATGTTCGGCTACGGCTCGGTCACTGTTGCCTTCTGGTACATGGGCTACAGCATCATGCAGGCCTCCGGAGATGCCATGACGCCTCTGTGGATTATTATCTTTTACCGGATTCTCCACGTTCCCCTCAGCTATGCCCTGGTCCTGGGTGCCTGGGGACTTCCCCAGATGGGTTCCAGTGGGGCGGCAATGGCCAACGTTATTTCCCGCGGGGTGGGTGCCATCCTTGTCATGGTAATCCTTTACGGAGGCCGCTCTCGACTGCGCCTGACGATGCGGAACTTCCGGGTTGACTTTGGCATGGTCTGGCGCATGGTCAGGATTGGCATTCCGGCCTCCGTCATGGGTGTACAGCGGTCTCTGGTCATGATAGTAGTCGCCTCGCTGATGGCCCCCTTTGGCACTGTCGCTGTGGCCGCCCATTCCGTCCTGCAAAGGGTTGAGATGCTGCTTATGCCGGTCAGCCTTGGGCTGGGCATGGCATCGGGTGTGCTTGCTGGCCAGAACCTGGGGGCGGACCAGCCAGGGCGAGCCGAACGTGGCAGCTGGCAGGCTACTGGATTGTCTACTGCGCTCATGGTCATCTGTTCGGTGGCAGTGCTGGCGTGGGCGGAAAGTATAGTGCGCATTTTCAATACTGAGCCGCAGGTCGTGGCGATAACCAGCACGTTCTTGAGGATTGCCGCCTCAGGCTATGTGGTGCTCGGCGTTGGCGCTGTACTGGGGCAGTCTCTATCCGGAACTGGTGATACCGTGCCCCCGATGGTGATTGGCCTGGTGGCGAGCTGGGTAGTCACGTTGCCCCTGGCCTTCTTGCTGCCGCGGGTTGCTGACCTCGGTGTCCTCGGAGTGCGTTGGGCACTGGTTGCCGGCATGTTGGTCCAGGCGATGGCTTCGGTGGTATATTTCAAACTTGGCAGGTGGAAGCGGAAAAGAGTATAATTATTGTTGATTGTTTCAAAAAGGTCCCCAAAAAAGTCCAGCGAGGTGAAAGAGTGCCTGTTTATGAGTACGAATGCGAGTGTTGTCAGTTTCGTTTTGAAGAGAAACAGGGGTTTCATGATGAACCAATAGCTACCTGTCCCAGATGCCAGGGACGAGTTTACCGGGTTCTTCACTCGCTCCCTATTATTTTTAAGGGAAATGGATTCTACGTTACCGATAATCGAAAGGGTAGTGATACGGAGTCAGAGCACGTTGAAGAAAAGGTGCCTGAGAAATCGCCTGCCGGTGAAGAGACAAAGAAGGAGTAGCGGTGAAGGCGCTTCTACAGCGAGTTACAGGAGCTTCAGTCAGCGTCGGTGATGAGGTAGTAGGCAGGATAGGCAAGGGGCTGGTGGTCTTTGTCGGGGTGGCTGATGGGGACGGCGAGGAAGACGCGCAGTACCTGGCGAAAAAGACAGTTGGCCTGCGAATCTTTTCTGATGAAACGGGGAAGTTTAACCTTTCCGCTCTGGATATTGAAGGTGAGCTATTGGTGGTAAGCCAGTTTACTCTCCTGGCAAATACCAGGAAGGGACGCCGCCCCAGTTTTACTGAGGCGGCGCCACCTGCTCAAGCTGAAGCACTGTTTCAGCAGTTTGTGAAGGA
>CAZXWQ010000020.1:13950-17726 GCA_964644545.1 uncultured Dehalococcoidales bacterium
CTGGAGGGCTCGCTTAACACCACGGTCTCAGAAATTGAGAAGGCTGGTGGAACCGCTGCCGCTGTCCAGGTGGATATCTCTGATGAGGAGAGTTGCGACAACCTGGTAGCGAAAGCCAAAGAGGTCTTTGGGCCTGTGGATGTGCTGGTCAATGACGCGGCACTGACCTACTTCATCCCTGTCAAGGACTATCCCGTACGCAGGTGGGTCCGCTCCTTTGCGGTGAACTTTCATGGTCCCTTCATGTTGAGTCAGAAGGTGTTGGCGGACATGATAGAGCGGGGTAATGGCGCCATCGTCAACATTTCCTCGGGGGCGGCTATTGGACCGGGGCGCGGTCCCTACAAGGAATCCATGACCGGGGAGCGTGGTGGCACGTGTTACGGTGCTGAAAAAGCTGCGCTGGAGCGGTTCACTCAGGGACTGGCCGAGGAAGTGTACAAATTTGGCATCTCGGTGGCCTGTGTATCCCCTTCACTGGTCGTGCCGACGCCGGGTACGGTGTATCACAAATTAGTAACCGGTATGGACGACCCACGGGGTGAGCCGCCCGAGGTGATGGCAAAGGCAGCCCTTCTCCTGGCAACCGAGCCTCTGGACAAGGTCACTGGACGCGTCACCTACAGCCAGGCAATTCTGAAAGAGTTCGGCTGGATAACGGAGGGCAAGGGACTCGGAATTGACCGGCCGGGGACCGGCTACAGCCAGATATAGGGGGGCAACCCTGCTATCCTGCGTGGGAACATTGACCTGGAATGGTAATTTATGATAGGCTTATTGAAACTGGTTGCAACTACAACATGTTGCAGAAATTATTTCATCTCGGTATAATGTAGTAGATTGGTCTGGATGCTTGGACTCACTGAAAACTCCTGCACACCTTGACTGGTGGTGAGAAAATAAACTGGAGGGAAGAGAAACGACGAAGAAAGATAAAAACATACCTGAAATGAAGCTAAGGGCTGTAGGGATAGTGAAAAGTGATATAAAGCAGCCTAGCTTGGTCGTTGAGTCTGAAGATTTGGCTTGGCGAGGAGTATTAGAGGATGCAAGGAAAGGGCGAAGCGCAATATCGGAAATCCTGGTCTATGATGACTTTGCCGGTATTCTCCATGGTATAGAAGGCTTCTCCCACATTTTGGTTCTCTATTGGTCCCATTTTACCTCAGAGGAAGGTCGCTCCCTCATTAAGGTTCACCCCATGGGCAGGAAGGACCTCCCAGAGGTAGGTATTTTTGCCAGCTGTAGCCCTGCCCGCCCAAACCCTATTTGTGTATCAGCAGTTCAATTACTTGAGAATCGAGGGAATCTGTTGAAGGTAAGAGGCTTGGATGCCGTCGATGGTAGCCCGGTGATTGATATCAAGCCCTATCACCCTTGGTATTATAGTGTTAGTGAAGCTAAGGTAGCCACTTGGATGACGCAAATAGGAAGGGAACTTACTAAGGCTTTAGATAGAGAGTAATACCATCAATATAAACACTTATCAAAGAAGGTGAAGTCAGGTGGACCAGCCCAGAGATATAGCTGATGTATTAAGCAAGCAGGGGTATCGACTAACTCCTCAGCGGTTAATGATACTGTCGGCCATTGAGAACAGCAGTGACCATATTAGTGCCGAGGAAATCTATACCCAGGTTGTCGCCAGGTACCCCAATGTTAATATCTCAACTGTCTATCGCACCCTGGAACTCTTGGAACGGCTTGGCACGGTAACCAAGACCGACCTGGGAGGAGGTCGTGTGAGGTATCACCCGGCGGAAAAGGGGCATCATCACCACCTTGTCTGTCGGGAGTGTGGCGCTGTAAGTGACCTTGATGAGTCGGTGCTGGCTTCCCTGAAGGACACGTTAATCCGAGAATATGGTTTTATTGCTGACCTGAGGCATCTGGCTATCCTGGGGCGCTGTGTTAATTGTGGCAAAAAGATTTCCTGAGGTAATATTATATCGTCGACGGTAAGCCAGGTCTCACCAATGGGAGACGTAATGAGTAGTGATGAAAGAGCTAAACTCAAGACCTTATTAAACTACTGGATAGAGCATAATAAAGAGCATAGCCAGGAGTTCAAACAATGGGCGGACAGAGCAAAGGGGCTTGGAGAAACTGAGGTCTCCAGAGAGATGCTGGACGCAGTAAAGGATATGGATAAAGCGACCGAACTCCTGTCCCGGGCCCTGAGTAGATTATAGGGAAGGGAGGCGTAAGATGTGCTTATCAAAGGCGTATATCGAGCGTAACGGCGAGAGAGAGCTGCTTATGGAGGAGATTGCCTCGGTAGGCATTGAAGGTGACAGGCTTCTCTTCAAGTCTCTCTTCGGCGAGCAAAAAGAAATCGGAGCAAATATCAGGGAGATTGATTTCATGACCCACAGCATTATCCTGGACAATATCAAAGAAGGAGGTGGATAGGGGAGTATTAAGAAAGCAGGGTAATACCAGATTTTATTTTTTAAATATTTATTGCAACCAATTGCAATTGCATTAAATTGCCCCAAACTGATATACTGCTGGAAAGGAGAGTCACATTTATGAAAAGACCGTACACTTTCGTTATTGGCGTTCTGGTTCTGATTATTGTCATTTCTTCAATGCTCGGTGGTTGTACACAAACCGGGACAACCAAACTCAAGGTGGTTACCAGCATATCGCTGATTACTCAAATAGTGGAACGAGTTGGTGGTGACCTGGTTGATGTGGTCAACATCATTCCCCCGGCTCAGTGCCCGGGACACTTTGACGTTAAGCCCGGCGATATTCAGAAACTGGCTGATGCTGACCTCTTTCTGCTGGCTGGCTGGCAGGGGGAGATGTTTACTCAGGAACTAATCGACTCCGCCGATAATCCCGACCTTACCGTGGTTACGCTTGATATACCCAGTAACCCACAAAGTAACTGGATGACCCCGTCGGTACAGCAAGAGGCAACCGATAAGGTTGCCACCGCCTTGTCGCAGGTGGATGCTGAAAATAGCGGCGCTTATCAGGCCTCGGCGGCTGAATACGGGGACAGGATTGACGCTAAGGCAGTTGAGATAAAAGATAAGCTGAGTGGGAAGGACATCTCCAGCATTAACGTGATTTGCTCCGGTATGCAAGCCGCATTTCTCAAATGGATTGGCATCAATGTCGTTGTCTTCTACGGCAGACCAGACTCGCTTACCCCGCAGGTGGTAAAAGAACTGGTGGACAAGGGCAGGGAGGGAAATGTTACCCTGATTATTGATAACCTTCAGAGCGGCAAGGATGCCGGTGCCGGGATAGCCGAAGAGCTCAAATGCAAGAGGATAATACTCTCCAATTTCCCCGGCGGCTTTGATAACACGGGGACCTGGGAGAAAGCCATTGACCGGAATATTGAGCTGATACTGGAGGCAACAGGACGCTAGTCGTATGCTGGATACCAGGCGGAGGTCAAACAGATGGGAACCACTGTAATAAATATTGAGGATGCCGTAGTTTCCTACCGGGAAGATATTGCTCTACGTGGAGTATCGCTTCAGGTAGAGTCCGGGGAGTTTATTGGTATCATCGGGCCCAATGGGGCTGGTAAGACTACCCTTCTTACCGTGGTTAACGGACTGGGCAAACTGCTCAACGGACGGGTGCGTGTCCTGGGGAATTCCATTAGCCGGGGTAACGGCCATTCGCTGAGAAAGAAGGTTGGCTACGTAGCTCAGGTTGAGAATATTGACCCGCGGATGCCAATGAATGTCCACGGAGTAGCAATGATAGGTCGTTATGGGGTGCTCGGCTTGTTCAGAAGACCGGGTAAG
>CAZXWQ010000021.1:0-8575 GCA_964644545.1 uncultured Dehalococcoidales bacterium
GTATTATGGCGAAATTATGGAAAATAGACTTCTCACTTGCTCTGAAGTTGCTGAGTGGCTGAGCATGGACCAAGCTACGATTCAGAAAATGTGTCGGTCTGGCGAGATGCCGTTTATCAAAATCCGAGGACGATATCGATTTAGGCGGGCCGATTTGGAAGAGTGGCTTAACAAGCAGATGCCAAAGGGGGATGAAAATTAAAAAGGCGATGTGGTATAATCTGAGGCGCGATAAATAGTGAGTTCTGATAACTCAGGGGGTGTGATATGGTAGTAGCCGTGCTGAGTCGCATTTTTAAAGGACGTGGAGTAGCGGGGCGGAAGGTCAATAGAGGGGAGGCGCTGTTGGCATTGCTTGCTGCATTTCGGGAACAGGGAAAGAAGCAAGTTAGCCTAGGCGAATTTCAAGTGGCAATAAAGGGTTGGCAAGAAAATTTTCCTCTGGAATATTCATTCTCTAAGGCCTTCTTGTATTCTTACCAGTTATTTGAAGACCTTAGAATATTAGAATATGGGGGGGAAGTCGTTGAATTTCAATATCGACATGACGCTTTTCTGCCAAAAAGTTTCATTGAATTGAACCCCAGCGGTTTAAAACACGGCCAGGAAATCTTATCGGGACTCTCTGAGCAGGATAGAGTTGCATTACAGAATGCTGTCTCCAACGCTGTTGAGCATTACTACCACTCGTGGCGCTTATGGTCTAGGGCCACAGTTGATGCGCGATAAACCCCAGAAGAGCAGTGCCAAGGATCCCTATAAGAGTCCATAGTAATTTCTGTTGACTACTGTAGGCGTGGCGAACGGCGTTATTCGTTGCCTCACGAGTGATATTGGGGGCTGTATCTTCATCTATGTAATTTTGTATCTCGTCTTTCGTCCTGGCAAAAGCTCCGCGAATAATATCCCAAGGCTTGCCATACCCTTCTACTACTTCGTCAAGATTGGCGAGTGTTACCTGGTCTGCCGTCAGCATAGTTTCTGGTAACAAATGCTCAAAGGTGAGGTCTCGTAAATCTTCTCTGCCCAAGTTGGTAACCCCTAGTTCTCTGAGGGAGTGAGCAACTTCATTTGTCTCCATGAAGAAGCAGGTACAGAATGGCTCTCCTTCGAGAAGCCACGTGCTGCTCTTAGTGAAGTTTGTGAATGCTATGATAAGCCTGCCATACCACGTAGGTTCTATTCTACAAGCGGCTATCGAGGTACCCTCGAAAAGGCGCCTAGCCCTTGGCACGGTGATACCCATAACATTCTTGGGGAGAGAAACGTATTCCTTCGTTATGACCAGTACGGTCTCTCCAGCGGCCACGTCTAATCTTGTGCGGGGAGGTAGGCTCTTGACATTTCTTGGATCCCTAAGCGAAATGTACTCACCTCCCACCGACATGTCGTAGCTACAAACCCCTAGGTTACCAGTGTCATACGGGTCAATGACTAGATTCGAGCCAATCTTTTCCCATTCATCATTATTCCACCACATCTTCGCAGACTCAATAATGGAGGGGTTACTTATACGTCGCTCTATGATGTCTTTGTCACTTAATATCATCGCCTGTCACCTCTGCCAACGTCATTTACATAAATAATTGCGGTACTAGTTTACCTGCAATAGTAGATTTAGTCAAGTTGCTGCTGTCCATATAGACCCGTGCCTGGAGCCCTCGTGGGAAGAAACATACGAAAATTGACTTGATCCGCCGATTTGTATAATCTTGTAGCTAGGAATACACTCTCATGAAATACTGCGTTCTCATAATTGACGGTGCTGCCGGCCTGCCACTGCCTGAGCGTGGCGGCAAGACCTGCCTTGAGCTGGCCTACACTCCCAACCTGGATGCCTTGGCGCGGGAAAGTACCCTGGGGCTGGCCCGCACTGTCCCGCCTGGGTTTGAACCCTCAAGCGCCTGCGCCTGCATGTCGGTGCTTGGCTATGACCCCAAGGTTTACTATAAAGGTCGCAGCGGCATTGAAGCCAGGAGTATGGACGTTCCCGTAGATGACGGGGATGCTGTTTTTCGTTGCAACCTGGTAGCTGTTGATGACGGTAAAATGCTCAGCTATAGCTCGGGGCATATCAGCACTGAAGAGGCACACGAGCTTATTCGTGCCCTTAACGAAAACCTTGGCAGCGAAACAGTTCACTTCTACCCGGGAGTCAGCTACCGGCATATCTGTCGGCTGAAAGGGCGGGCGGATATGCTCTCGGCTACCTGCACTCCCCCGCATGATATTCCCGGTATGCCTGTAGAAGATTTCCTGCCCCGTGGCCCCGGGAGCAACCTGCTCAGAGAGCTGATGACAAGCTCTGAGGCGGTGCTTCGTGACCACCCGGTCAATGTCAGGCGGAGGTCTGCCGGTGATATCCCGGCTACAACCATCTGGCTCTTCTGGGGGAGTGGTAAGCTACCTGAAATGCCCGCCTTCAAACAGGTCTACGGCCTCAAGGCAGCGATGACATCTGCTGTTGACCTCCTCCGTGGCCTGGCACGAATGGTAGGGATGGAAGTACTGGATATAGAAGGGGTAACCGATGGCCTGGACAACGATTATGCTGCTCAGGCAGAAGGTGCCCTCAAGGCACTCAATGATTATGATTTAGTTGTCGTCCATATTGAAGCACCGGATGAGGCGGCTCACGCCGGCTTTATTGATGATAAGGTAGAGGCTATCCAGAGAATAGATAGGGAAGTCCTGGGAATATTCCGCTCCTGGCAGGTGGATGCTCTGCGCCTGCTGGTCATGCCTGACCACCCAACACCGATTAAGCTCCAGACTCATACCGATGAGCCGGTTCCATTTATGCTCTGGGGTGCGGGGTTTACCGCCAGTGGCGCCGGGAGATTCACCGAATCAGCGGCAAAAGGCTCTGGCTTTTTCGTTGACCCGGGGTATAATATTATGAGGAAGCTGTTGGGATAGATTGCGCAATGGAGTATTGACGCAATTGCGCAATTACGCTATACTAAGGGTGAAGATTTATGGCAATAATCGTTCAGAAATACGGTGGCTCCTCGGTGGCGGATGCCGAGAAGATTAGGAATGTCGCCCGGCGCATTGCTGCTGCCAGTGATAAGGGTAACCAGGTAGTGGTAGTTGTCTCTGCTATGGGTGATACCACCGATGAGCTAATCAATCTGGCCTACCAGATAAACGACCGGCCCGACCCGAGGGAGCTTGACGTCCTGATGTCTACCGGCGAGGTTGTTTCCAGCACCCTGCTGGCTATGGCGCTCGAATCCATGGGCTATGAAGCAATTAGCCTCAGTGGTGCCCAGGCAGGAATAAAAACTGATGCTGCCTACCGCCGGGCCAGAATCTTGAAGGTCGAATCCAGGCGGGTCGAGAAGGAGCTGAGAAAGGGGAATATCGTTATTGTTGCCGGCTTCCAGGGTATCACAGAGGAGATGGATATAACCACTCTGGGAAGGGGTGGTTCGGATACCACAGCGGTGGCGCTGGCTGCCAGCCTGGGGGCGGAAGTATGCCAGATATATACCGATGTTGAGGGGGTTTACACTGCTGACCCCCGCCTTGTCTCTGAGGCTCACCCGCTGGCTGAGATTGGCTACGAGGAGATGCTGGAGCTGGCAAGCCATGGGGCTAAGGTAATGCACCCGCGGGCGGTTGAGCTGGGAGAGCTATATCGTATTCCTATCCTAGTAGCCTCCAGCTTCACTGAAAACCCCGGAACATTAATTCATGGAGGGGTATCTATGGAAGTGCGAAATAAGGTAAGAAATATCGCTCACGACCTCGATGTGGCTAAGATTACAGTGGTCGGTGTCCCCGACCATCCCGGTATAGCCGCTGCCATATTTGACTCCCTGGCTAAGGCTGGTGTCAGTATTGATACCATTGTGCAGAACGCCAGTATTGCGAATATCACTGACCTGACCTTTACCGTGACGAAGAACGACCTCGCTGAGGCAATGAAGGTGGTGGAACCAATCGCTAAATCAATCGGTGCCAGGGAGTGTGTTAGTAACTCTGCGCTGGGAAAGGTCAGCATTGTCGGTACTGGCATGCAGAATACCCCCGGTTTTGCCGCCAGAATGTTTAACACCCTCAGTGAAAAAGGGATAAATATCCAGCTCATCACCACCTCGGAGATAAGGATAACCTGCATTATTGATGAAGCTAAGGTCAAGGAGGCGGTCCGCGCCCTGCATCGGGCGTTTCAACTGGAGGTAGAGGAATAGATTCGGAAAGAAGGGTAAAGGTATAACCCTCCTTTATCGTTTATTTTTATTATGGGAAGGTGAGTCCAGGTGAAAGAGGGGCTTCGCCCCTCTTTTCTCTTTCCCCCTCCCTTGTATAAGGGAGGGGCATAAAGGGTACAGACCGGGAAAATCGAGAATTTTTCCAGGTGCTCATGAAGAATACGGTTACCTTATTAAAAATATTTTATAGATGAGCCTGAAAAACAAACTAAAAACTTTGACTTGTTTTGACGTTTTGGCTAAATTATGGTAATACTTGGGGCTGGTAGCAGAGGTAAATAGGATGACCTATCAAGAAGAAGAACAGTCGAGGCTGAGACGGCAGTCCAGCAAGCAGGCCATTGCCTTGGCTATGCAGGGTCAGTGGAGGGAAGCAGTAGCTATCAATCAGGGCCTGATTGAGATGTTTCCCAATGATGTTGATGCCCATAATCGTTTGGGTAGAGCTTACATGGAACTGGGTGAATACGCTCAGGCTGAGGCATCCTATGGCCGCACTATTCAGATTGACCAGTATAATTCCATTGCCAGGAAGAATATCCAGCGTCTATCCCATCTGAAAGAGAACGCGGTTAGCTTCGAGGGCGATTTTCACAAACTGGAGCCGCAGCATTTCATTGAGGAAGTCGGCAAGGCGGGGGTATTTCCACTCTACTACCTGGCACCCCCGGCGGTACTGGCGAAAACAGTGGCTGGTGACCGTGTAAACCTGAAGATAGAGGGTACCAGTTTAATAGCCGAAACCAGTCGTGGAGAGTATCTCGGTAAGGTCGAGCCCAGGCACGGGCAACGAATTGCCAGGTTAATGGAAGCGGGTAACCAGTATTCGGCTGCAATCGTCAGTTCTTCAGAGCGCAGGGTAACCATCATTATCAGAGAGGTATATCAGCACCCCAGTCAGGTGGGGCGCCTTTCTTTCCCCGCAAGGGGACTTGTCGATATCCAGTCTGATGTTGGTGATAGGGCAATCAGGCGTGAATTGGAGTATGAGGAGTCTATACTCGGCGAGCCCGGATACACTGTGGTTGGTGGAGATGAGCCGGAGCTACTACCCGAAGAATCTCATGAAAGTAATGACGAGAATAATGAAGAAGAATAGGAGCTTGAGAGAAAATGGTTTCAGGAAAGGTTAAACCGGTAAGTATCGAAGAGGAAATGAGGAGTTCATACCTTGACTATGCTATGAGCGTTATCGTTCAACGCGCTCTGCCCGACGTTCGCGACGGCTTGAAACCGGTTCACCGGCGTATTCTCTATGCTATGAATGAGATGGGGATGACCCATAACAGGCCCTTTAAAAAGAGCGCCCGTATCGTTGGCGAGGTGCTGGGTAAGTACCACCCTCATGGTGATACCTCCGTATACGATGCTATGGTGCGCATGGCGCAGGTCTTCTCAATGCGCTACCCTCTAATCGATGGTCAGGGCAATTTCGGTAGTGTCGATAATGACCCCCCGGCAGCCATGCGATATACTGAAGCCCGGCTCACTGAGATTGCTGAAGAGGTCATGGTCGACATTGACAAGGATACCGTCGACTTTATGCCCAACTTTGATGATAGCCTCAAAGAACCACTGGTGCTACCTACCCGCATACCCAATCTACTGGTCAACGGTAGCTCCGGGATTGCCGTGGGCATGGCAACCAATATTCCCCCCCATAACCTGGGCGAGGTATGTGATGCGGCATCCTATCTCATTGACAATCCCGATGCCACTGTTGATGACCTTACCCAGTTTGTGGAAGGACCTGATTTCCCTACCGGCGGCATTATCCTGGGGGAAGAGGGAATTAAGAGCGCCTACGCTACCGGGCACGGCAGGGTAGTCGTTCGGGCTAGGGCCTACCTCGGGGATGCTACCGAAGTCGGACGAAGGCAGATAGTCGTCACTGAACTTCCGTATCAGGTAAATAAAGCTGCCCTCGTTGAGAAAATAGCCGACCTCGTTGCCGATAAGAAAATCACCGGTATCAGTGAACTGCGTGATGAATCAGACCGCCAGGGTATGCGTATTGTTATTGAGCTGAGAAGGGATACCCAGCCCGAACAGTTGCTTAATAGCCTCTATAAGCATACCGCCATGCAATCGGCTTTCTTCGTCAATATGCTGGCTCTCGTCGACGGTCAACCCCGGGTGATTAGTCTCAAGGAGGCTCTCCAGCAATACATTACTTTCCGCCGCAAGGTTATCACCCGGCGCTCCCGGTTCGACCTCAAGGTGGCTAAGGCGCGGGCTCATATCCTCGAAGGGCTTAAAATTGCTCTGGACAACATAGAAAAGGTGATTGCTACTATCCGAAAATCGCAAACTACTGAGAACGCCCGGCAGAACCTTATGAGTGGTTTTAGCTTATCCCGGGAACAGGCTGAAGCCATTCTCGATATGCCGCTACGCCGGCTGGCTAATCTGGAGCGGAGCAAGATACATGACGAGTATGTTGAAGTACTGAAGACCATTTCTTACCTGGAAGACCTTTTAGCCAGTGCGGCCAGGATGATTCTCCTTATCAAGGAAGAAATGGATGAGGTGAAATCCAAGTATGCTGACCCGCGCCGGACTGAGATAAGTGAGGAGGACGTCACCGACTTTAAGGTGGAAGACCTTGTCCCCCATCAGGAAGTGGTGGTAACGCTCACTGAGCGGGGGTTCATTAAAAGGGTGCCATCTCGTGCCTACAAATCACAGCATCGCGGTGGCAAAGGTATCATCGGTATGATAACCAGGGAGGAGGATGCTATAAGGCTCCTCGCCGTGGCTGATACCCACGATAACCTCCTTCTATTCACCAGCCGGGGCAGGGCTTTCAGTATCAAGTGCTATGAAGTACCCGCCGATACCTCCCGCGTGGCCAAGGGAATGGCGGTGATTAACCTTTTCTCCATCCCTGCCGATGAGAGGGTAACCGATATGATAGTCGTCAGTGACTTTACTCCAGACACCTATGTATTGCTTGCCACTCGGCTTGGGGAGATAAAAAAGACGTCCCTGGATAGTTTTACGGCATTACGCAGTAGCGGTCTTTTCGCTATGGATGTTGAAAAGGGGGATGAGCTGGTGGCTGTGCGTTTAGCTGCTGATGACAATGATGTCATGCTTATTACCCAAAAGGGGCAGTCAATCAGGTTTGCCGTATCAAGTTTAAGGGCTAGCTCCCGTACCAGTGGCGGTGTCTGTGGTATTCGCCTGGCGGCTGCCGATGACCACGTGGTGGGCATGGGTGTTGCCCATCCCGATACCTTGCTTCTGGTGGTTACCACAGAGGGCTTTGGCAAGCTTACCCCTGTTAAGGACTACCCCAGACAACGCCGTGCCGGTAGTGGGGTCAGGACCTTCAAGATTGTTGAAAAGACGGGCGACCTGGTAGATGCCCGGCTGGTTGTTCCGTCTCAGGAAGTTATGTTTATATCAGCCAACGGCATTATTACCCGTACTACAGTCAAGGAAATTACCATTCAGGGCAGGAGTACTCAGGGAGTAACATTGATGAAGCCGGCTGAAGGTGATAGCATAGTTGCTCTCGCCTGCCTGGATGTATCATGATAAAGAGTACCGACCACACTGCGGATTTAGAAAGGATAGAAGTATGAGTATGCCCAGTTTTTCGTTGGAAGGTAAGGTGGCTATTGTTACCGGAAGCAGGCGGGGGATTGGTAAGGCTATTGCCCTGACCTTTGCTCAGGCCGGGGCTGATGTCGCTGTTTGCGATTACGTCATTGAGGGTGGTGAGCTTGAAGCCGTTGCTGAGGAAATCCGGGAGCTTGGTCGCCGGTCTCTATTTGTCCGGACCGATGTCTCCAAAAAATCTGAAGTGGATAACCTTGTCGGGACGGTGTCGGCTGAGCTCGGCCCCATTGACATTCTGGTAAACAATGCCGGCATCGCTCGCGGTCCGGTTCTGGTTGAACAGACGGAAGAAGATTGGAATGCGGTTATTGACACTAACCTTAAGGGTTGCTTTCTCTGCTCCCAGGCGGTGGGCAAAGGAATGATTGAGCGGAGAAAGGGTAATATTATCAATATAGCCTCTGGCGCGGGAATAAGGGGTTTCGCCGGCAGGAATGCTTACAATGTCTCCAAGGCAGGCATAATCATGGTTACCAAGGTGCTGGCCCGGGATTTAGCCAAATACGGCATCCGCGTGAATGCCCTGGCTCCCACCAATCTCAAGACAGAGATGACCCGGGGGATGTGGGAGAACCCTCAGGTCCTGGCAGCTGAGGAGGCCAGGATTCCGCTGGGTCGGCTGGGTGAAGTAGATGATATGACCGGACCCGCCCTGCTTCTGGCATCTGATGCCTCCAGTTACATCACCGGGCATACTATTGTCCTTGATGGCGGTTCACTGGCTTAGC
>CAZXWQ010000021.1:8675-17496 GCA_964644545.1 uncultured Dehalococcoidales bacterium
TCCAGTTACATCACCGGGCATACTATTGTCCTTGATGGCGGTTCACTGGCTTAGCCTTTTTCCCATGTCATTCTGAACGAAGTGAAGAATCTAATCTAAATGGAGGCACCACAGTGAAATTACTTTTTATTCCGGGGTCAGGAGGCACCAGGGAGGTATGGCGGTATCAAACAGACCACTTCACTGATTCGGAGGGCATTGCCCTTCCCGGCCACCCTGATGGCGAACCCTGCACCAGCGTCGACGACTACGTGGAGTGGCTGCGGGGCTACATCAGCCAGCAGGGCTATCAGGATGTCGTTCTGGCCGGTCATTCCCTCGGGGGTGCCATCGCTCAACTTTATGCACTCAAGTACGGCGACGAGCTAAAAGGTCTGGTCCTGATTGGTACCGGGGCTAGATTGAGGGTGCTCCCCGACATTCTGGAATCGGTCAAAGGGATGATTGGTGATGAGGATGCCTGGAAGAGATACCTGGAAGAAGGCTCCACCTTGACTGACCCGGAAATGAAAAAGGTGCTGCTGGAGGCCAGAATGCGAATAGGTCCAGCGGTCTTGCTGAATGATTTTCTCTGCTGTGACAAGTTCGATATTATGGACAGGATGCCGGACATCAAGCTGCCAACCCTGGTTATCTGCGGCAGTGAAGACGTGATGACGCCGGTCAAATACGCCACCTACCTGGCCGACAGGATTGAGGGAGCTTCAATAGTCATCATTGATGGGGCTACTCACAGCGTGGCTACGGAAAGACCCGGAGAGGTCAATCAGGCAATAGAGAAATTCCTGGCTACTCTTAGCTGAGCTTCTGGCATCTCTGGCGGCAGTCCGGCAGCCACCGTTCCAGTCCACAGGCGTTACAGGTTTCGTACCGGCAGTCGGGAGTGCTCCTGCCCTCCAGGGCATGCTGGTATTCTTTCTTTAGAAAAGCAGTAGTTACCCCTGCGTCAATATGACCCCAGGGGAGTAGCTCATCCGGGGAGCGCTCCCTCTGGGCATAGAAGCCGATTTCCAGCCCGGCCTCTTCAAAGGCACGAAGCCAGTTCTCGTACTTGAAGTGCTCATTCCAGGAGTCAAAGACAGACCCCAGCTCCCAGGCACGGTAGATGACCTTGCCCAGTCGCCTGTCTCCCCGTGACATCGCTCCCTCGAGTAGGCTTGTCTTGGTGTCCTGCCAGGACACCCTGGTTCCTTTGCGGCGCAACCCCGCCTTAAGGAGTTCGTGCTTAGCATTCAGCTCCTCTTCACCAGCCTGGGTTACCCACTGAAAAGGTGTGTGTGGCTTCGGTATATAGGTGGACAGGTTGATTCTTATCTGCGGAGTCCTCCCGGTAATCTCTCTGCCCGAGGAGCGGATTTTGTCCACCAGTCGTACGATTTCCTCAATATCCTCGCTGGTTTCCGTTGGCAGGCCGAGCATGAAGTACAGCTTCAGGCTTGTCCAGCCTCTTTCAAATATGGCGGCGAATGTCTTCAGGATTTCCTCTTCGGAGATATTCTTGTTAATCACGCGCCGCAGTCTTTCACTCCCTGCCTCGGGGGCAAATGTTAGCCCTACCTTTTTCTGCGTTGACAGGGCATCCATCAACTCCACCGAGAAACTATTGATATACAGGCTGGGTAGCGATAGGGTGAGGTTATCCAGGCGGTGGGATAGGTCAGCTACCACCCTGTCAATCCCCGGGTAGTCGCTGGTGCTCAGTGAGACCAGGGATACGTCGTCGTAGCCGCAGTTACTGAAAAGCTCCTCAACCGCCTCCAGCACCACCTGCCGGGACCGCTCACGCACCGGCCGGTATATCATCCCTGCCTGGCAGAATCGGCAACCCCGGCTGCACCCCCGCTGAATCTCAACTGCCCCGCGGTCATGGACAACCTCAATGTAAGGCACAACCGGTTTCGTAACCGGCAGGGGTAGCTCGGTTACTATCTGCCGCTGGATGGTGGGCCTGGCTTCGGGAACGGTGGGTGTAATGCTCTTCAATAGACCATCAGGCTGGTATTCCACCCGGTACAGGCTGGGCACGTAGACGCCATTAATAGTTGCCACCCTGCGCAGCAGTTGTTCCTTCGAAGCCCCCTCTTGTTTCCAGTCCCGGAAGCTGTCCAGCAGCTCCAGCAGTACCTTTTCACCCTCCCCAATCACGAAGAAGTCAATGAAGTCGGACATCGGTTCCGGGTTGAGGGCACAGCTACCGCCGGCTATTACTAACGGGTGGGAGTCGTTTCTCTCCGAGGCCAGGAGCGGTATCTCCGCCAGGTGGAGCATGTTCAATACATTGGTGTAGGTAAGCTCGTAGCCCAGGGAAAAACCGATAACATCAAATTCTTTCAGGGGTCGTCTCGATTCAAGGCTAAACAGGGAGATGCCCTCTTCCTGCATTACCGCCTGCATATCCACCCACGGAGCGAAGACCCTTTCTGCAAGAACATCCGGCTGGCTATTGAGAATTTCATAGAGTATCGGCAGTGCCATGTTGGACATGCCGATTTCGTATAAATCGGGATAGGAGAGTGCAATCCTGATAGGGGTTGAGTCCCAGTCCTTTACTACGCAGTTCCACTCGCCGCCCGTATAGCGCGCCGGTCTGGTGACTTTATGTAAAATACTACTGAGGTCAGTCAACCTTTTTCCTCCAGACTGCTAATTATACTCCAATCTGGAGGGATTGAGCCAGTGCTTGCCTTATGGGGAGTAACCATTCCAGATTACGGGTAGTCTTGTTATCCTTGCACTTTGAGCCTGGCCTCTATTAACGCCAACAATTGGTCTTTCTCTTCCGGGATTTCGTCTGCCAGGCGTACCGCAGCACTCAGAAGCTCCCACGCCGCTATCTCCTCACGTGAAGCTGGCCGCAGTCGCAGATACCGCTTCAAGTAGATTGAGTGAAACCAGGCGCGAATAGCTTTTATCAGCCATCGCCCGGCGACAAACGACGGCACGTCGCCCATCTGCAGCAGGAATGAGGTCCTGGCAACGTCAGCCAGTGGATTGCCCTGCACCGCCCTATTCCAGTCTATGATTATTGGGACCCGTGACGACATGATGACTTGGTCTGGATGATAGTCACCGTGACACACCGCGTTGCCGTCAGGCAGTTGCTCCAGCACTTTCAGCGCGGCCTCTTTCGTGGCCTCAGCTAATAGCACCGAGTCCCTAATTGACTCTTGCACTGCCCCACGTAGAGACGGTAGCTCCGGTATCTCACGGGAATGCATCGCCGCATGTAGCTCAGCCAGCACGCGGGCCAACTTGACCACTTTCCACGGTTTGGCGGTGAGTTCCTTCAGCATAGAAGGCCCCTCAACCCGCTCAAACACGATTCCCTTCCTGCCATCCACCTCGACTACCCCCTCAACCACCGGAGCAGGCAGACCAGCGTCATAAACCGCCTGGGTGCTCCTCGCTTCACGCTCCGCGTCACCGATAGGCCACCCCTCCAGAAACAGCTTCAGTACTTGCTTATCTCCCCAGGCAAATACCTCAGCGGTTCTCCCCTGGGCTATCATCTGCCCCTTTTCTCTTGCCATCTCTTCCCCCCCTGTCATTGCGAGGAGTCCTTCCCAGAAGGACAACGAAGCAATCTCACCCCTCATCCAGCTTTGCCAGCTCGAACCTCATACCGTCCCGGGCGGCAATTACCTTAACCCCCGTTTTCTCAGTCAGCCTCTCGGCTATCTCCCACGGTTTCGCTCTCCACATCCCCATCCCAAAGTGTGTCAGAATGGCTACCTTCGGCTTTAGCTCCTCAATCAGGTGCTCGGCGTCTGGCACCGATAAGTGGTCAGCCGGCAATGATATGTTCGCATCGGGTTTACGGGGCTCCAGGAAGACTACGTTAATAATCAGTAGCTCCCCGCCATAGTAGCTGGTCAGACCATCAAAATAGAGGGTATCGGCAATCAGCGAGAAGTTATACCCGGGGGTCTTGAAGACCATGCCATAGGTCTCTACCGGGTGTATGTGCCTCACCGGAGTGGTAAAGGAAACATCCCCTATCGTGTAGGACTTCCCCTCCTCCAGTACCTCCACGCCGTCAAGGTTGTCCTTGAGGTATGAAAAGATAACCGGCTCCGTCTCCAGGGCATCAGCCGGGGCGAATAGCCTGCCATGTTTCTTGAATCCGCCCTGTGTCATTGCCTCAACCATGATGTTGATATCGGCTGAGTGGTCGAGGTGCCGGTGCGATAGGATGATGGCGCTCAGGTTTTCCGCCCTGAGCTTCCTCTTGGTCGACTGGACTATGCAGCCCGGTCCGGGGTCGATGAGTATCTCGGTGTCGTCCAGGTTAAGCCACAGGCCACCGGTAGCCAGAAACTGGTTTATCATCATGAACCTGGCACCGCCGGCTCCCAGGAAGGTTATCGTGTTCTTGGATGGCTTCTTTTCTTTCACGCTAATCTAAATATAGTGTATAGCCCCATTTTTTACAATGCCTGCCCTTCCCCCGTCCTTACGAGGAGCCCTTTCCAGAAGGACAACGAAATCCAGTAGCATTAAGTAACACACCCACTTGATTAAGTAGGACTATCCGTCTAGAATAGTACCGGGTAAACAATCAGCAGGAAGAATGGTATGAATCACCTCTGGGCGCCGTGGCGTATGGACTACATCATGCTGGAAAAACCGGCCGGATGTATCCTCTGCGAAAAGCCCGCACAAAATAGTGATGCTGCCAACTATATCCTCTACCGTGGCAATCAGAACTTCGTTATGATGAATGCCTATCCCTACAATCCCGGCCACCTGATGATTGCCCCCTACCGCCACGTTGCCAGTCTGGAAGAGCTGACCACTGACGAGCTCCACGAGCACATTGAAATCGTCAGCCGCAGTATCAAGGTTCTGAGACAGGTATTTAACCCCGGCGGTTTTAACGTGGGCGTAAACATGGGTAAAGCGGCCGGAGCCGGCATAGCCGACCATGTGCACACCCATATCGTCCCACGGTGGCAGGGTGATACCAACTTCATGCCTGTATTCGCTGATACCAGGGTAATTCCTCAAGCCCTGGCGGAAACCTATGAGAAGCTACAGGGTAAATTCTGAGGGAGGAAACCTTGTGAAAAGTAATGCTCTCAAGATTAACGAAAGTGATAATGTTGCCGTAGCCACTCTCCTCATCAAGAAAGGTAGCCCGGTGACAGTGGACGGAGTGAATCTCTTCAAGACCATTGAGGACATACAGACCGGCCACAAAGTTGCGCTGGTGCCGATTGCATCCGGGGAAAGGGTATTCCGCTACGGCGAGCCTATCGTCGAGGCCACTCAAGGCATAGGTCAGGGCGAGCATGTGCATGTCCACAACACCAGGCCTATCCTTGAGGATACCGCCGATTTATTGACGTAACGTGGAGGTAACGTGACATGGAGTTTCTCGGATATAAACGCGGAGACGGCAGATTTGGCGTCCGTAACTATGTGCTGGTTCTGTCATCCGTCTCCTGTGCCAGCGGGGTCGTTGATGCCATCGGCCGGGCACTGCCCGATGTTGTTACTGTTAACTTTTCCTCTGGCTGTGGATTGGACCCCACCGGTCTTCGGGTACTGACCGGTATGATAAACAATCCCAATGTCGGTGCGGCACTCGTTATCGGGCTGGGCTGTGAAGGAACCGGCAGCCAGCGTCTGGTAGAGTCAGCACAGGGCAAGCCAGCCGAAGCCCTGGTGATTCAGCAGGATGGTGGCAGTACTGCCACTACTGCTAAAGGCATAGAAATTGCCACCAGGTTACTCAAAGAGCTAAGGGAGCAGGAGCGGCTCCCGGCTCCGGTGAGTGAACTGGTGGTCGGTCTCGAGTGTGGCGGGTCGGATGCCCTGTCCGGCGTAACCGCCAACCCGGCCGTCGGTGTTGCTGCCGACCGTTTCGTTGCGGAAGGCGCTACCGTAATCCTCGCCGAGACAACCGAGATGATAGGCACTGCCCATATTCTCAAGCGCCGTGCCGCTACACCGGAACTGGGCGAGCAGGTGGAGAAACTGGTCAACGACCAGCAGAAGAGGGTGCGCGCTATCCTCGGTGACCGTGCCGGCCTGGTCATCGCACCCGGCAATATTGAGGGAGGCCTTTCCTCCATAGCCGAAAAATCCCTCGGCTGCATCACCAAGGGCGGCACCACCCCGATAAACGAGGTGGTTGATTATGCCAGTCGCCCCTCAAAACAAGGCCTCATCGTTATGGATACCCCCGGCTATGATATCGATTCCATGGCTGGACTCACCGCCGGCGGTTCCCAGGTAATCCTCTTCACCACCGGCCGCGGCAGTACCGCCGGCTTCCCGGCAGTCCCCGTGGTAAAAATATCCAGCAATTCACAGATATATAACAACATGCCCGGCGATATGGACGTTAATGCCGGCTCAATAATAGACGAGGATAAGACCCTCGGTGAAGTCGGCAGGGAGATTTTCGACCTCTCTCTCCGTGTTGCCGGCGGCCGGCAGACCTGCGCCGAGATAAACCGCTCAGTCCCCTTCGGCTACCTCAAGCAGTATCCGACCTTTTAGCTGACATAACAACCAAGTGCCCCCAAGCGAATTCGAATCGCTGTCTGGAGCTTGAAAGGCTCCTGTCCTAGGCCTCTAGACGATGGGGGCACACCAGTAAAGTATACCAGACCCAGCCCCACCCGACAACGCCATTCGCTGGACGGTATTATTGTTAATACCTTAAATATCCGCTTGTCATTGCGAGGAGTCCTTCCCAGAAGGACGACGAAGCAATCTTACCCCCATCGCTGATACCCCTCTCCTTTATTCACCCCACTTGTGCTAAAATACTGGCACAAAATGAGTAGCACAATTAACCAAAACAATACAGCCGGGATACCCGGAGGAAACTGGCTGAAGAGGAACTACCTGTCCCTCCTGACCCTGTTGCTGGTCCTGGCTATCACTGTTACCCTCTTTCTTTACCGGGACAGGGTAGCCGAGCTGGGTAACTACGGCTATCTGGGCGCCTTCCTTATCACCCTGGCCGCCAATGCCACTGTCATTCTACCTGTACCCGGTATCATCATACTTTTCCCTCTCGGCGCTGCCTTCAACCCCATCCTGGTTGGACTGGCTGCCGGGATAGCAGCCCCTATCGGGGAGATAACTGGCTATATGGTTGGCTACAGCGGTCGCGGCATCGCTCAAAAAAGCGGGCTATATTCCCGAATGGTGAACTGGGTAGACAGGTGGGGAGCTCTGGCTATCTTTATTTTCACGCTGGTGCCCTTCCTCCTGTTTGACTTGGCCGGTATCGCTGCCGGTGTCCTCCGCTTTCCCTTCTGGAAATTTTTTCTGGTATGCTGGTTGGGCAGGACCATACTCTATACAGGCGTGGCTCTGGCAGGTGCCGCGGGGTGGGAATTATTTGCTAGCGGTGTCGGCTTGAGGTCGCCGCTATCTGCTGGAGTGTTGGCTGCACTGGCCACACTGGCTCTTCTGTTGCTGGCGCTGGTTATCGAAAACTGGCTTTGGAAGCGAGGCTGCTGAAGCAGGTGTTACCTGGCCTCCTTAATCTTCACTATTAGAAGCGAACCGGCAATTAAACAGATAAAACAAACAAGAAGCATAACCGTGTACCCCAGGTTCGGCTTAAGGGTGTTAAAGAAATCTATCGCCGGCCCAATCAGGCGTGACAGTGCACCAGCACCGGCAACCGACATATTCACCAGTCCGAGGTATCTTGCCTCCTCACCCTTACCCACCAGGTCCGTAGCCAGAGCCCACTGAGTACTCATCCAGGCTCCACCACAGATTCCCAGAAGACCTGCGCTAAGCAGTACCTGCGTGTAGCTTCTGGAAAAATAAAGCGCCAGGATTCCCAGAGCACCCACCAGTCCCGAGGAAATGGCAATCGGCCTGCGCCCTATCCTGTCAGACAGGCGTCCCGCAGGATATACTATAATCAGTGTACAGATTCCGATAACGATTACAACGTCGCCAGCCGCCGCTGCTGGGCTCGCTACACCAACAACGTCCATCAGATAATACAAAGCGTGTGCCATCAGGGCACCCCAGGCGGTAAAGATAAGCAGACACGCCACCAGGAAGAGTATAAAATCAGGGCTTGCCTTAACATCTATTCTGAAACTTCTATACAGGGTGGCCAGTAGCGGCTGTCGAGGAATGCCTGCCCCGGGCTGTTCCTTAACTGTTAGAACGGTGGCCAGCATGGTCGCCAGCAGTGTAATAGCTGGCACTCCCAATGCCAGCCACAGCCAGTAGTGCCCCTCACCGGTGAAGTAGCGGTCCATAAATGGCGCTATCAGTCGTATCAGGGCAATACTGCCCACCAGCATGAGCATGCTCCTTACCCCCGAGGCCGCTCCTCTCCTCATCTCCGGTACCATGTCCGGGATAAAGCCCTGAAACGGACCCTGTGCCGTATTGGAGCCGATCTGCATCAGGCAGTAGATAATAAAAATGACCGCATAACTACCGCCGAAGCCTATCCCCGGAAGAAGAAGCAAGATTAGTATGCCTCCCAGCAAAATATAGGGGCGCCGCCTTCCCCAGCTAAAACCAGAACGGTCACTTATCGCCCCGGCTATCGGCTGGACAGCCATCGCCACGATTAGACCGGTAAGTACCAGAAGGTCGAGGTAGGTGTTCTTTCGTGCCTCAGGCACAAAGTCCAGCAGCCGCAACGGCAGAATAATGCTATGCATGCAGCTCCACAGGGCAGACAGCCCGAAGCCAAAGATAGTAATCTTGACATAATCAATCGGGGCAAATCTCTTCGGGCTAATCTCGTTACCGCTGTTGCTCGTTTGGCTTTCCATATGTGGTCAAGCATAGCAGAGGCAGGGCCTTCAGGCAATACTCTTCC
>CAZXWQ010000022.1:0-8126 GCA_964644545.1 uncultured Dehalococcoidales bacterium
GGTAGTTTCGCCTGTGCCTCGACCCTCTCACGGAGGGTTGCTTGATTTGGTGTATTGTTGGGGTACCAGCCTAATTTTATCATCACGTCCCGAAATTCGGCCATAAGAGATATCGGCGAACGCTGCGGTGTCGCCAGTCCAGTAGTATTTCGCAGGCAGTCTCGAATAGTTATGCCACGCCGGGCGGGTACGGTGGGAATCATAGAGGGAGGGTTGATAATGGCTCCCTCGGTAGTGTCAGGCACACGTACCATTAGATTCTTAAAGGCAGGAATGTATTTAGAGACGGGGTCATCCAGATTGAGCCGCCCTTCTTCATAGAGTATCATCGTGGCAACCCCGGTAATGGGCTTGCTGTTGGAATACAATCGGAAGATGGTATCCTTCGATGCAGGTCTCTTGCTGTCAAAGTCCATATACCCTTGAACATCGAAGTGCACAACCTTGCCGTCACGCGCTATCGTTGTTACCAGGTTGGGGACCTTCTGCTGATCAATAAACTTCTGTAAGGCTGGACGTATAAGTGCCAATCGCTCGGAAGAAAAACCAGCTTCTTCCGGTTTGGCAAAAGGTAGGGGCCATTCGCTATTTCTACTTGTACTCATTATGCTCCTTTCTTGATTCTTTCAATCACGTAATACCTGCTGAATAACAGCATTATAGGTCACTGAGAAAACAGACGTCAATATTATAATTTCGATATTGTTCGTTTGGGGTTAATATCGAGTCAGGGATAACTCGAAGGAAATCATGAGATTATCTGGTACCTAAATTAAGGTAACTAAATATGCGATTGTTGCAACTTTACATTGTGGATTATTAGGCATGTATTCATATCAAAGTCCTGTCAACTTGATTGCCCTGTAAATTATTACTTTCTAATGGTTGACAACCGAGTAAACACTTTGTATAATAAATATAGTTAGGCTGAAGCTAAATATATGGCTTGGGAAAATCTAGTAAGGATATTGATTCATGACCAACATGTCGAAAGAGGAACTGGTTGAACAGACACTCCAACTGGCTGACAGGGTATCCCGTGAGTTATTGCCCATAGCCCCGAAAGAGATGCTCCTTCCAGATGTCACTATGGCCCAATTGAAGCTCATGCTAGTTTTATTCCTTGGTGGTCCGGCACGTATGGGCTTTCTTGCCAATGAGCTTGGGATAAGCCTGGCAACAGCAACCGGGATTGTAGACCGCATGGTAGAGCGGGACATATTAGTTCGTGAAGATGACCCCGAGGATAGGCGTGTGGTCATATGCCGTCTTTCGGAGAAAGGTCAGGAAATGCTGAGCGGGTTATGGCAATCAGCTCGAAACCGAACCAGAGAATTACTCACAGAGATACCTGATACCGAGCTGAGCCTGGTTAACGAAGCTCTGGAGATCCTGTCGCGAGCCGGGAAAACAACCGGAGACAGCAGAGAGCGAAGTTAGTCCAATAGAGAAACTCTGTATTTTAGCTATATGCAGTATTAAGGAGGACAATCTTGTTTAGCTGGATAGGTGGCTTTACCGCAAAACAACGGGTGTGGGTGATTGCAGCCTGGGTTCTGGCAGCGGCGCTCATGTTTTTTCTGGCGCCTTCGCTAAGTGAAGTGGGCAGCATGGAAGAGACCACTTTTTTACCCCAGGACAGTGAATCACTCCGGGCTCACAAATTGATTGATGAGTACTTTCCTCAAACCCAGGCCGCCTCCAGTGCCAGCCTGGTTTTCTACAATCCCAAGGGAATAAGTGAGAGAGACCAGGACTACGCCCGCCAGGTGAGGGACTGGTTACTCTCTGGAGAGCCAACCTTCGAGGTAGAAAACGTTACCTCGATTTTTGATAATCCACAACTGGCATCACGCCTGATCAGTCCGGATGATACCACCATGTTGATGAACGTGGGCCTGGCCAAGGCTGCTTTCGAGTACGGATATGGTGATGTTACCGAGGCGATACGAGACCACCTGAAAACGTCACCTGAAGGCTTAGAGGTATATATCTCCGGGGAAGCAGGGATTTACAGTGACCTTTTTGAAGCATTAACCAGGAGTATTGACTTGACCACCCTGATAACGGTGCTACTGGTTATCTTTTTACTACTCTTAATCTATCGTTCCCCGGTGGCTTCGCTGGTACCCCTGCTCACTATAGGCATCGCCTATCTCGTCTCCAGGGGTGCTCTTGGTCTCATTGCCGCGGCCGGGGTATCGGTCTGGTCACAGCTTGATGTGTTCCTCATCGTGCTCGTATTCGGGGTGGGTACCGACTACTGCCTCTTCATGGTCTCACGCTTCCGCGAAGAGTTGAGAAGGCGGGAAAACCGCTTGGAAGCAATGAAAGCTACTGTGGGTAGAATTGGAGAGGTAATTACCGCCAGTGCCTTTGCCGTTATCGTTGGTCTTGCCGGTATGGCCGTCGCGAAATACGAGATGGTACAAACCATGGGACCAGTCATGGGGGTTTCCATCTTCATCACCCTGCTGGCCGCCCTGACGCTAGCGCCCTCCCTAGCCTCAATTTTCGGTCGGCACCTTTTCTGGCCCTTCCATGAACAACTGAGGAAAACTGAGACCAAAGAGAGGCGCTTGGGATTCTGGGAGAGGGTAGCTGGTTTATCCACGGGCCGGCCAAAAATCCTCATTGCCGTTGTTATTGTAGTTATGCTGGTACCGTATCTCGCCCTTCCCAATCTGAACCGCTCATTTAACCAGATCTCGGAACTACCGGCTGATTCCGATTCGGTGGCTGGTTTCCGGATTCTGGAAGAGCACTACAACATCGGCGAAATGGAGCCGCTGACAGCCGTGGTTATTGCGGCTGACGGCAAAGATTTGAGTAGTCCGCAGGCACTACAGGCACTCGCCGAAATAGGCAATGACATTCGAGCGCTTGAAGGGGTACTCAAAGTTCAGAGCATAGTACACCCCGATGGTACAGGGGAAACACCGCGAGAACTCACCGTTTCCGGTCAGCTGGTTGCCTTGAGGCAGGGACTTACCACAGAGCTCAGTAGTGATGGTACCGACCCCTCATTGCTATTCAGTGGTGAAATCAACCAGGCTTTTCAGCAGTTAGAAGGCTATCTCACAGAATTGAGTGACAACTTTAACTGGGTTGCCGACGAGCCCAGCTACAGGGCTACATCGGCAGCCATACAGGATATTCGGAACACTATAGATGGCATCAAGGAGGCCGCACTCGTCGAAAACCAGCTCAGAATGATAAGTGCCCAGGTAGACCAGATTGCTCAAGCGATGTCTGCTCCTGGCGGTCCTTTGCCTCAAGACGAAGGACAATCAATTACGCTTATTAAAGGTTATCTCACTGAATTAGCCGAGCAGTATCCGGAGGTTGAGTACGAAGCAAGCTATCAAAGTGCAATCACGGCAATAGATAATATTGAGAGTCTAATGACGAAACTTCCAACTCTTTCTCCGCAACAGATAAAGGCTGCTCTGGATAAGCTCCCGGAGGATATACAGGGAATATCGACCGGCTTAGTTGAACTAGCCGATGTTTTTAGCAATCGGGATGACGCGTACCTGCTCTCTGAAGCGCTGTCTGGGGCAGTCGATGGTGCAGATATTGCCGAGACACTTCAGGTACAGTTTGCCAATTTCAACGAGCAATTGCTGATACTCGGAACCAGATTCGAGGAAAAGGGCAATCCCTATTTCATATCACGCAACCTCTTTGCCTCTTTCCCGGAAGCTGAAGAGCTGTTGAAACTTTTCTTAGATGAAAACAGCCGAGCTACTCAAATGTACATCGTATTGAATTCTTATCCCCAGTCGGATGAGGCATTAACAGCAGTACAAGAGGTGAGAACTGTCCTCAGGTCAAGCCTAGGGACAACTGCACTTAGTGGTGCTGAGGTAGCCATCGGCGGTTCATCGGCAGTGCTATCCGACGTACGCCAAATCCTTGATACGGACTTCAACCGGGTAATGCTGGTGGTAGTGGCTGGCACCTTCCTGGTACTGGTACTGCTGCTTCGCAGCTTGGTAGCTCCAATATACTTGCTGATGACAGTCCTGCTGAGTTACGGGACCACGCTGGGTATAATCTCCTGGATTTTCCAGGGAATAATGGGGCAGGATGGCATCAGCTTTATGATACCTATAATTGTATTTGTACTGCTGGTCGCACTCGGGTCAGACTACAATATCTTCCTGATGTCGCGAGTGCGGGAAGAGTCTGAGATGAGACCTACGCGAGATGGCGCCCGATTAGCTGCCATCGCCACCGGCGCAGTCATTACCGCCTGCGGCATCATTCTGGCCGGTACCTTTGGTGTCTTAGTGGTGTCTCCAATTCGGACTATGATGCAGATAGGCGTAGCAGTTGCAATAGGTGTGCTTATTGACACCTTCATTATGCGTGCACTGCTGGTTCCGGCTATTGCTACTGTACTGGGGCGCTGGAACTGGTGGCCATCAAAGCGTGGTTATAGAGAGGGAGAAGGGGGCCATAAGCTATAATCATGTTTTAGCTATTCCATATTGACCTATGTACTCACAATCAGAGAGGCGGGCAGAACGCCCACAAACTGGCGGCATGGGGATGTCCCTTCACTTCCAGTGACTCCGGCTACCATAGGCAAGAACTGCTGGTTATCGACCTGGTCTCCATCCACCTAGTTCACGTGGTAGCTTCTACCCTGTTTCGTCCCTTTTGCTTCGCCCTGTAGAGAGCATTATCAGTGCGAGCAATAAGAGAGAATATGTCCTCCCCACGCTCGTAGCTACAAAAACCCTGACTTACAGTTATGCTAAATACGTTCCCCTGGAGCTCTCTCATCTCGGCTGCTTCAATTACCTGTCGCAGACGCTCGGCTACACTCAGACCACGGGGTAAATTAGTCCTGGGCAGGACAATGAGAAACTCCTCACCTCCATAGCGTCCGGCAATATCCGTATCCCGGATATTATGCAGCATCAATGCAGCAACCTTCTCCAGGACGTCGTCCCCGGTAATGTGACCATAGCGGTCATTGACCTTTTTGAAATAATCGATATCCAGCATGAGCAGACTGAGCTCTTCGCCGAAGCGACCGGCATGCTTGATATGCTCTTTTAGCTTGCTCAGGACCTCTCGCCTGTTCCACAATCCTGTCAGCGAGTCAACTGTGGCCAGTCTTTCTAGCTCCGCCTGGTTAGCCCTATCCTTCTGCATCTGTTCCCACCTCATAATGGCATCATCAATTGCCCCTGCCAGCCTCTCGGCGGATAGGCCGCTCTTTGGCAAGTAGCCAACTGCCCCTTCTTGAATGCATTGCACTGCCACCTCCTCATTTCCAAACCCGGTCAACATGACTACCGGGGCTGTCTGTTTTTCAACTATTTGCGTGAGCCATTCTAGCCCTGATTTTTCCGGCATCTGAATGTCCATTAAAATCAGGTCGACTCTTCCCCTGTCCAGGGCGTTCTGGATTTCAGGTCTCTGACCAGCCTCCAGTATCACGATTTCTCTGTCATTTACTCGTTGCAGATAGGCTTGAACTATCTTGCGGTCTGCCGAGTCATCATCACAAACCAGGATTTTGAGCAACGGTTTTCTCGTTTCCAATGCTATCAACTCTCCTTTGGTGGTCGTTTACATAACATAAACCAGTAGTCCTCAATTTGAGCCATGGCCCGCGTAAATCCATCCAGGGTCACAGGTTTGTTCACATACCCGCTGGCCTGTAGCCTGTAGCTATCCAGGATATCCCTCTCGGAGTCTGAGGTTGTTAGAATTATCACAGGAATCTGTCTTAGATTGTCCTCATTTTTAACCTCTCTGAGGAACTCTTTGCCACCCATTCCCGGCATATTCAAGTCGAGCAGAATAAGATCAGGTACGGGTGTTCCATTACTGTAATTCCCACGGCGGCACAGAAAATCCAACCCCTCCTCGCCACTATTCACAATGTGCAGGTCATTGGCGATCTTCTGATTCTTCAGCGAAGTCTTGATAAGTTTTTGGTCTGCCGGGTCATCTTCGACCAGCAGAATTGAGAGTGGTTTCATGATAACCATCATTTAGGTTACTCCTTTTGTTAATTGATTCGTCAGTTGGCTACCTCCGGCAGCTTAAGCCAGAAAGTTGACCCCTCACCAATGGCTGACCTGACTCCTATGTCACCACCGTGGCGATGGACTATCTTCTGGCAAATAGCCAGCCCGATTCCAGTGCCATCGTAATAAGCTCTAGAATTAAGTCGCTTGAACATGGTAAATACCTGGTCATGGTACTGCTCATCGATACCTATTCCGTTGTCCTCGACTTCCAGACCAATCAGATTACTTTCTGCCGCATTGGCACGGATTGTTACCTCTGGTGGCTCCCCATCTCTGTGGAATTTCAGCCCGTTCCCAATCAGATTCTGGAAAAGTTGATGCATCTGGGATGGGTCGCCATATACCACAGGCAGCGGCTCTGGTATGCGGACAACTCCCCTCATCTGGTCAAGCAAGGCTGCTAATTCCAGCTCCTTCAAATCTACTATCACCTCATTCAAGTCCACCTGCTCAAACGGCTTGGCTCTGGTGGTGACACGGGAATAGCTAAGCAGGTCATCTATCATTGCCTGCATACGGCTAGCACCATTTATCATGAATCCCAGGTTCTCCTGCTCATCTTCATCCAGCTTGCCTCCCAGTGATTCCTGGAGGAGCGCCCCGAAAGAAGTTATTTTCCGCAGTGGTTCACGCAGGTCATGCGAGGCAACATATGCGAAATCCTGGAGTTCCTTGTTAGATTGGCCCAGCTTCTGATTGACTATCTGTAACTCCTTAATCAGTGCTTCTCTTTCTTCCTCCATCCGTTTACGCTCGGTGATGTCCGCCATTATCCCAATTGAACCAGTCACCTTTCCGTCTGGCCCTTTGAGCACACTCACAGAAAGGTCCGCGTCAATAATTTGTTTGTCCTTTCTGATAATTCTGGTCTCGATGTGGTGCTGCATACCCTTTTGTCTAACGTTCTCCGCTCTTATCCTTCGCCACTCTTCGTCCGGGTAGAGATGGCTGACCGGCTTCATATGTATATCTTTCCGACCCATGCCCAAAAGCACCTCGGCGAACTTGTTCCAGGAAACTATGTTCTCATTCTCATCGGTAACAGTTATGGCAACAGCTGAGTTTTCAAAAATAGTTCTGAATCTCGCTTCAGCCAGTTGAAGCTCGGCTTCGGCCTGCTTGCGTTCGGCGTCTCTCTTCTCAAGTACACTCACACGTCGCTTTAGAGTCGCAACTTCCTCAATAAGCTGCTCTTTGGTTTTACCGCTGTTCCTCATCTGTTGTCCTCCACAGTCTGCGTTGATTGCTCTTGTTTACCTCGGCCAAAGCCTCACACCTGCTCGAGTAACGTATCATCAAATGTACGACGCGCCGGACTTCAGGGTTTCGCCGGTGTTATTTCAGCTACCGGTTCTCTGAAGAATGAAGCCACTACAGGGGGCAAACCCGGTCCCGGTGCGCTACCTGATTGTGACAAAGCTTTCTTCCATTCATTTTAACAACGTGACTACAGCATATGACTACCACTGTGAACAAAGCATAAAAATTCATACAGTACCTGTAAAAATTTCATTAACGTGGATTGAATCCCCTCAGACCAGATGCTTTGTTCACCATCACACATTCCGGACACAAGCCCCAGCATTTCTCTGATGTCATTGCGTCCTTCCCTTTGGGAAGGATTCCACTGAAGGGCGAAGCAATCCGGGGGGGACGAGGTTGCCATGCCTCCTCCTTGCTGGGCTCGGAGTTTCAACTTGCAATGACGAGGTAAGATGAAAATATGTCACTAACAATGTGAAGGAGAACACATGGTTGTCGGCCATCCCTCTGTTTGCTATACTACTCAGGATGTCTTACCAGTTCACGCTATGATATATATGCCAAATAAAAGCTACATCCTAGCTATCGACCAGGGAACCACCGGAAGCACCGCTCTGCTTTTGGATGAAGAAGGGCAGGTAGTCTCCACTGCCTACCGGGAAGTGCACCAGGTGTTCCCTCACCCCGGCTGGGTAGAGCAGGACCCGCGGGAGCTTTATCAGACTTCATTAGCAGTAGCTCAGGAGGCCCTGCAGAAGGCTGAAGCGGCTGTCTCCCAGGTGAAGGGTATAGGTATTACCAACCAGC
>CAZXWQ010000022.1:8226-14094 GCA_964644545.1 uncultured Dehalococcoidales bacterium
CAGAAGGCTGAAGCGGCTGTCTCCCAGGTGAAGGGTATAGGTATTACCAACCAGCGGGAAACGACCGTGGTATGGGACCGTTATACGGGGGAGCCGGTGAGTAATGCCATAGTATGGCAGTGCCGGCGCACCGCCCCTCTGTGCGAGGAGCTGAAGCAAAAGGGTATGAGCCAGCCAATCAAAGAGAAGACCGGACTGATAGTAGATGCCTACTTCTCTGCCACCAAGCTTCGCTGGATTTTAGACCATATAACGCAGGGACAGCACCGTGCCCGGCAGGGCGACCTCCTGTTTGGAACGGTTGATAGCTGGCTTATCTGGAATTTGACTCGTGGTGCCCTCCATATCACCGACTACAGCAACGCCTGCCGCACCATGTTGTTCAACATACATACCCTTCAATGGGACACGGAACTCCTTGCTACCCTGGACATACCAGAGGCCGTTCTGCCCAAGGTAATGCCTTCAAGCCAGGTTTATGGTGAGACCGCTTTCGGCCTTCTGGGAGATTCTCAGGTACCCCTGGCAGCCATTGCTGGTGACCAGCAGGCAGCACTCTTTGGCCAGGCCTGCTACACCCCGGGTATGGCAAAGAACACCTATGGCACAGGCTCTTTTGTTCTGCTCAACACAGGCGACAGGCCAGTACCATCCGAGAGGGGTCTGGTTACAACTGTGGCGTGGGGACTGGCTGGCAGCGTGAGCTACACTATGGAAGGCAGCATCTTTATCACCGGCGCTGCTGTCCAGTGGCTGAGGGATGGCCTGGGCTTGATTACTGAAGCCGCCGAGACTGAGGCACTGGCCCGCTCTGTCCCCGACAGCAGTGGTGTTTACTTCGTTCCAGCCTTTGTGGGCCTGGGGGCCCCTTACTGGGACATGTACGCCCGGGGTACTATCATCGGACTTACACAGGGCACCACCAGAGAGCACCTGGTAAGGGCTACTCTCGAGGCTATAGCCTATCAGAGTCGGGATGTCGTGGAGGCTATGCGGGCTGAAGCCAGCCTTCAGATACCTCTTCTTCGAGTGGACGGTGGCGGTACGGCTAATGCCTTCCTGATGCAGTTCCAGGCAGATATTCTGGGCATTCCTATTCAGCGGGCGTCAGTAGCTGAGACCACTGCCCTCGGAGCTGCCTACTTAGCGGGCCTGGCGGTAGGTATATGGCAGGACACTACTGAGCTCACCCGAAGGTGGCATGCTGCTGAGACCTTTGAGCCGGGTATGTCCACCGACCAGCGAGAAACCCTGTACACCGGCTGGAAACGTGCCGTGGAGCGTGCCCGCGGCTGGCTCATAAAGTGAGATTGTAGAGATTAGCATAATGCGACTAACATATCGCCGGTTGTACCTTACCCAGATAACCTCGTCACCCTCTCACTAGCTACTTCCTCCACAATCATGGGCACGTATCTCTCCCACCCCGTAGGCATAAAATGTATACCCTGGCACATGGGTTTCATCTTGTTTAGAAGCTCTACTGATATTTGCAAACTCTTCTCCGCCACCTGGTCTCTAGAAAGTCCCTCAAGCTCCTTGATGATTTTATCAGGCACGGTAACACCAGGGTAATTACTATTCATAAATCTGGCCATACTTGCAGATTTCAGTATTACGTGACCGACTATAACCGGCACGTTAAAACTACTAATTAACTCCACAAATCTCTCCAGAATCTCGGGGTCATATATTGGCTGTGTTTGAACATATTGTATCCCTGGAGCCATCTTTTCCTTTAGCTCTGCCAGATGCGTCCCACCAGATTCAAGCTCTGGTGTAACCATAATACCGAGGCAGAATTCAGGAGCCTCATTGAGAGCATGACCCGCCATGTCTGCCCCTTTTGTCAGTGTTACAGCTGCATTCACCAGCGAAACGCCATCAAGGTCATAAACTGGTTTAGCGTCCGCGTGGTCACCAATGGAGGGGTCATACCCGTCAAGCAAGAGTATATTCTCTATCCCGAGAATAGCTGCACCCAGCAGGGCAGACTGAAGTGCTATGCGATTCCTGTAACAAGCTGCCAGCTCCATTACTGGTTCAATATCCCTTTCCTTAAGTAGATGGCAAATTGCCAGAGATGCCGCCCGCATCACCGCTCTCTGGTTGTCACCTATAGTGATAGCATCAACATAATCCCTAACCATATCTACTTTATCCAGGAATTCTTCAATATTGACTCCCTTGGGCGAGTCTATATCACATGTGATAACAAATTGGTCGCGCTTGATTAACTCTGAGAGGTGCATCCTTCTTAACCTCCAACATAATTAACTATGGCCTGAGCCTCCTGGTCGAGTCTTTTTAAACCCTCTGTAATCCTTTCGGACATAATAATTTCAATCAATTCTTCTTTAGACCGAAGGTGCGTGCCAGGCCACTGAAGAACAGTTGTAAAGCTTCCAACAAAAAGGACTCGTGCTCGGGTGGATTTATCCCCAATCTCTTCGCTGAGTGGTCGCGACCGAGGTAAAAGTTAAGCCATGAAGATGTTCCCGTTAATTCCCAGTTACATGGAGGAACAATGTAATCCCCGATAGATTCCTCCTCTTTGTGTCCCTTCAACCTTTCGTAGGCTTTTACCCATACGCACTTTTTATCTGGATAAACCTCGCACCGGCCTTCATAACTCCCCCCACACGGACCATTTCTCTGATTCTTCGGACATTGAGACATGGGACATATGAAGGCTACATCAAACAAGCCACAATCACCGCAGTTCATACACCCAAAAAGAGCCACCTTGCTTATATGCTCAAAGCTACCGAAAGCCGATGCAACTACCGGTGAAGAGTCCACCAGCTTTGCCACAGGGCCAAGTGCTTTGAATATAATACTCTTCGGATTGAAAAGTGTAGCATGAGCAAGCCTGGAAAGTAGATAAATAGGCGGGTGTACAGCCTTCGCTGTTCTTGTCGCCGGTATATCAAGATTCAGACCCGTCTTACTATCCTTCTGGAAGAAGTAGAAACCATTGTTTTGAGGGTAATTGAACTCCTCTACCAGGTCCTGCCAGTTGGGTGCTAGTTCCTCTCCCTTTTCGATAATATATTCCACCATTTCGTAAGTTGCCCCCTGCCCCCCGATGTGAGCCCCGGCATATCCCATTCCCTTTGCAATTGCATACGTTTTGGCGGCTCGTGTAAGCCTGGTTGACCTTCCCTTATCCTTCTCTTTCCTTTCAGTATTGAGTTCCGCTAGCAATTTATCAGTAACAACACAACCGGGAATCTGGTTGGAATTCATTACTCTGGCAGCTCCGTACGGTAATATATAGATATTCACCAGTACCGGTACCTTGTATCCATTAACATTTAACCACTGTAAGAGCTCGTGAAACTTTCGGGCATCGTATCCCACCTGGGTGATGATGAATTTCGCCCCGGCCTCTATCTTTTTCTTCAGCTTGTAATATTGCCCCATAAGCTCCGGCTCTGACTGCTTGAAAGGTGAAACAGAAGCCCCGGCGAAGAAGTCGGTTGGAGCCAGGGTTGTTGTTCGTCCCATCACCTCATGTTCCATCCCTCTGTTCATCATCTCCACCAGTTGCAGACCATGCACTGAGTCCAGGTCAAACACTGGTTTCGACCTTCCCTGGAAACCTCCGCTCGAAGGATAATCCCCGGTTAGCATAAGGAGATTCCTCACCCCCAGGGCAGCCAGTCCGTAAAGTAGACTCTCGCTTTGATTTCGGTTCTTGTCCCTGAAGGCGAGGTGTACCAGTGGCTCTATCCCCAGCTTCTTGACTTCAGTACATAGCATCTCCGTGGAAATGGCCGGGTTTCCACCCGGGTTATCAGTTACACTTACGGCGTGAATCTTACCCCTTCTTGCCGCCCTTCGGGCATTCTCAATAAGCTCCTCTTGCTGAATCTCAAAAGCACCCCTGCCCGGAATCTGCTCCCAGGTAATACAAAATGCACCCGGATTTAATATTGCTTCCCGCACTGTATTGGCCCGTTCCCTCAGCCGGTCGCTTAGTCTTTCCCTTAACCGCACAATCGGTTCGGCTAGCCGGGCAGCGGCGGCACGCTCGTCACTATCGGCGAGAGCAATAAACTCGTCAGCCTCTATTTGCAAACCCTCTTCCATGCTCAATACCCTTCTGGAAGGGTCTCGCGGATTAACATCTACTATCAGAAGTGGGATGTTCTTTGTTATCCATCCCTCTTTCAACTGGCGGTGTAGCCTGAAGGCACTGCCTCGTGGCTCAATATAGCCTAAGGCAATAATGTCAGGCATCTCCTTCCTTGCCTTCTCCAGCCCTTGTTGCTCATCAGGCGCATGAACTACCTCAATTGAGCCAGCAACAGCTTCCTCTACCATCTGAGCAAGCTCTGTCTCGCTACTGATTACAAGAATCTCTTCCCTTTTGCTATTTTCTTCCACCATCATTACTTATCCTTCTCTTTTTCTCCGTATGGCATACATCTATCAAAGCAAATTAGCGTTCCGATTTAGGACATGAGTATTTTCCTGACTCTATCTATTCTTTTCAGCTTTCCGCATCTCAACAGCCTCAATTAGCCACAGGGCATAAGCCTTAGTTCAGACACCTGGCTGGTGGTTCTTGAGAGGAGGTGCCGCGTGTCCCTAGCAACTCGGGGAATTACCGTAAGAGGTCATGTCGTAGTTAGCAACCGTACTGCGTCGGAAGCCCAATTCTTCAGCGAATTGCTGGAGTGGAGTATCATTTTCATCAACGAGGGCCCGCAGAGTATCCACCCCCTTCTCGCGGCAAGACTTGAGTACCTCTTTTACTAACGCCTGGCCAATTCCATGGCGACGGTATTCATGCTCAACAACAATTCCGTGAATCACGCCTACTTTAGTAAGCGGTATTCCATAATACAGAACACAAGCCAGATTAAAACCAATTATCTGCCCTGCATTTTCGGCGACAAAACTCAGGTCAAGTGGACCTCCTGCTCCCCAGGCAATCAGGTCCTGGCGAGAAATAATATCTCCGCCAAGGCTCAGGACTGCATCAAAGTCAGACTCTATCATCTGCCGAACCGTTACTTTCACTTTTTTATCTACCATTTTGAGCGCCTCTCGGTAATGATGATTATCATGCTATATGGCACAATTACTGTAATTATATATTTCCTCTAAGTGCAACTAGTCCCGCAGTATTTCATCTGGCAAATGGAACACAGCCATTTGGAGCAATATTTTCGCGAGCCTACCTCTTCAACATCTCCTCTACGCTTCTTAGCAGTTCATCAGGGCTTACTGGCTTATCTATATATCCCTCCGCCTCTAGTTCGAGCCCCGCACTGACCGGAATATTAGTTTCGCCTTTATATTTGGCAAAACTGGTCAATATTATCACGGGAATGTCTGCCAGTTTTGGGTCTTTCTTTATCTGCTGGCAAACATGAAATCCATCTTCAGTAGGCATAATTATATCCAGCAGGACTAGGTCTGGTTTCTCATCCTTGACCTTTTGCAGACCTTCGTCACCATCAAGAGCAGTAATGACATCATAGTTGCTGCTTTCTAGAATGGTTTTAGTCGCATCAAGGAACACAGGGTCATCATCAACTATCAGGATTCTGGCTTGCCTGTCCACTGCTTGCCTCCTTTTGTTATGGTTAAACTTGTTGCTCCTACGGCTTTACCTTTCATCAAGGCTCTCTCTACCCGCTGAAGTAGTACAGGAGGTGAAATCGGTTTTGTGATGTAATCGTCGACGTCCAGGTCCATTTCAGTTTCAAGCTCATATCGCCTGCGGCTGCTTTCCTCTCTTACAGCGCTTAATATCAGGACTGGCATCCTCTTACCCCCCTGATTTCTTCGCTCTTCGAGTCGCTTACAAACATCAAATCCATCCATTCTCGGCATAAGCAAATCCAGAATCAC
>CAZXWQ010000022.1:14194-17014 GCA_964644545.1 uncultured Dehalococcoidales bacterium
GTCGCTTACAAACATCAAATCCATCCATTCTCGGCATAAGCAAATCCAGAATCACCAGGTCAGGTTCCTCTTCATTGATTTTGGCCATTGCCTCTATCCCGTCTTGCGCAGTGCGTACTTGGTAACCGTATGATTCGAGGACAAGGGCCATTATTCTCCGCATTTCAGGGTCATCATCGGCAACCAGGATTTTTGCTCCAGCCAGTATTCTCTTTTCTTCCTCTTCATGGGCTTCGGCAGCTTCAAAAACCTTGGGTAGAGCAATGCTAAATCTTGTCCCCTTTCCTGTTTCAGGGTCAGGACTCTCTGCCCAGATGCTAGCACCATGGGCTTCGATTATCTTCTTGGCTATAGCAAGCCCCAGGCCGGCTCCTTCTGCTTCAACCCTTATGCCCCGGTAGAAATCACCGAATATCTTCGGCAGCTCTTCCGCAGATATGCCTATGCCGGTATCCGCAACCTCCAACTGAATCTTGTCGGCTGTTTCTTTGAGGTTAATTGTTGCCATACCACCATAGGGAGTGAACTTGACGGCGTTGCTCAGCAAATTAGTCATAACCTGACGCAAGCGCTTAGCTATTCCTAGAACCTGGGGCAGTTTGTTTGAAGTATTGTTTCTTATCCCTATCCCCTTTTCTTGGGCCATACCTGCAACATCGTCTATGGAACTCTCTATCACTTCAGATAGTTCCACCTTTTCAAAATCTGCTCCTCTAATTTCGACGTAGGAAATGTCCAGCAGATTGTCAATCATGCTCACAAGGTCTGAGATTCTCTGCATGCCCCCTGCCAGCAACTCCACTTGTTTACTATTAACATCACCTGCAAAACCACCTATTACGGCTTCTAGCGAGCTTTGAGCGGTGGCAAGAGGAGCTCTAAGGTCATGGGAAGTGACTGATAACACATGTGCTAGTGTCCGTTTGGCATTTGATAGCCTGTCAGACACCAGCTTAAGAAGCTCCTGCATCACTTCGCGGCATAAATTAATATCCTCATCACACAATTTACGTAGCTGGTCTCCATTAAAGGAAAGTAGTTTGCTGTTTTCTGTAGCCGTTGCAGAGTTATCATTAACTGGCATATCGGTAAGTGCCGGCCAGCCGAATATCTCGCCATTTTCTATCACATCAATCACTATCTGTTTCCTTGTCCGCGAGCCAATACGAATCTCCATCTCAAGCGCGACTTTACCCTGTTGGACAATGTAAATACTGTTTGCCCTATCACCCTCACTAAAAATACGTATCCCGGCATCGAAGGATTGCTCTTCGCACAATTCCATCAGCTTATCTATCTGGGCATCGGATAAGCTCCAGAACAGCTGTGAGTTTTTGATTAGGCTTCTCTTATTGTTTGCCATGTATTCTTATACTCCTGCTGTTTATCCTGTGAGAATCACGCTCCCCGAGAACCAAACCCTACCGCCAATTTTTCACTTATATGATACTACTTGTTTTTTACGTAGTCAATATACGGTGTCGTCCGTCTATCTGAACCAGCTCACTGGGACGGTTTGATATAGCTAACTAAAGCACCTGAAGTATGGTTTGCTGAGTTGTGCTAATGTTGAACGCATCGTATATTTAGTACAGTACCCTGGAGATGAGTACCCTACCTGCCTTTCCAGACCGGTGGCCTTTTCTCCAGAAAGGACCTGACACCTTCCCTGCAGTCCTCGGTCAGCGACAGGCTGCGGAAACGCTCGTGCGTCTCTCTTATCTGAGCATCAGGGAACCATTCCAGCGAGCCGTAAGTAAGCTCCTTAATAGCCTTGATTGCCAGTGGGGCACCCCGCATCAGCTTCTGTGCCATCTCTCTGGCGGCTGGCATTAGCTCTTCAGGCGGCACTACCTTGCTTACCAGCCCTATCCGCTCTGCCTCGCGTGCATCAATAATCTCACCGGAGTACATCAGTTCGAGGGCCTTGCTCATACCAACGATATAGGGAAGAAGGTAAGGCCCGGACCCTGTATCGGGAGGCAACCCTCTCATGCTGAATACCCAGCCGAAGCGGGCATTCTCCGAGGCAATCCGTATGTCGCACTGAGCAATCCACTCAGCTCCCATACCTACCACAGCACCATTGATGGCGGCAATAGTGGGCTTGGGAATGCGTGTGAATGACCAGACAGGCAGGGGGCTTTCTGGCAATTTCAAATTCTCCAGCCTCTGTTGCCTTCTTTCCCTGGCAGCAGTGGCTTCCTGGTCCTCTCTCCCGAGGGCGCTGACATCAGTCCCACTGCAAAAGGCTCGTCCGTTCCCCGTTATTATCATTGCTCTGACTTCATCGTCCTTAATGATATTGGCCACCATCTCATGGATGGTTACCAGCATATCATTGGTGACCGCATTCATCCTCTCCGGACGATTTAGAGTAATGATTCCAATACCATCTTCCCTGGTGTAGAGAACATTTTCCTCTGCCATAGTATGTTACCTCCTTTTTTCGCTTGTCCTTAGCTCGAAAAGCGGGAGAACTATCAAACCGCTATTAGAAAACTGGCTCCTGTCCAACCATTGCGGGTATATTAACACCCCACTCACAGGGTGTCAATGAGCTTCACGAACGTGCCTTTTCCTCAATAGAAGGAAGCACTTTGCCTAAAATTCCTGCTCAGTATGAGATTAGCCCTTACTCACTTTCCTGGCCCTGGGCAGGAACTCGTCCAGTCTCTTCTTGATGGCTATCTTGTCATACTTTCCTACGCTGGTCTTTGGTATCTCATCAGTGAATACTATGTAGTCGGGAAGCATCCATTTAGTTATCCTGCCCTTTTCCACGCCCTCGGTCTCCAGAAATTTGCATATGTCTCTCTC
>CAZXWQ010000023.1:0-16914 GCA_964644545.1 uncultured Dehalococcoidales bacterium
CAATGATGACTATATCTTAATATAACATAAATAATTTATTTGTCAAGTCCCCCAATCGTAACGTATATCAGCTTACTTTTTCGCCAGTCATCTTTTTTGCCTGCTTTTAACTATCTAACGAAAAAGTCATCAATTGGTTAGTTTTATTTTCACACCTTCCGAAAAAACCCACTGGCTCTGGCTCCCTATCAGGCGTTATAATAGGAAGGATGGCGTACTAATTGAGAGATAAGGAGAAAGCATATGGGAGAGAAAATTGAGTGTGCCAAGTGTACAAAGGTAGTCTGCGGCTCTGAGCACTATATGGAGGGACCGGAAAACTGCCCCACAAAAACCAGGGCTGATGTCATTAAGCAGGCGGTTCGGGAATATGACGACCCGGCAATAAAGGAGTTCGCCCGCCAGGCTTCTATCCAGGAATCTGATTGCTATATGAACATGCCTGAGGGCCTGACCACACGTTACCCCAGGGTAGAGGAGGTGGTGCAATTCGCCAAGAAGATGGGCTATAGCAAGCTTGGTATTGCCTTTTGTTATGGTTTAAGAGGCGAGGCTGAAACACTGAATAGAATCCTGGAGAACCGGGGCTTTGAAGTTGTTTCTGTCTCCTGTAAGGCAGGCGGCATCCCCAAGGAGACGATTGGTATAAAAGATGAAGAAAAGATAATAACCAAGTTCGCTGGCCCGGGGCACTGGGAATCAATGTGCAACCCTATAACTCAGGCCGAGCTTCTAAATGACGCCGGCACGGAGTTTAATATACTGGTTGGACTTTGCGTGGGCCATGACTCGCTATTCTTTAAGTATGCTAAAGCTCCGGTTACCGTTCTGGTAGCTAAGGACCGTGTCTTCGGTCACAATCCGGTGGCTGGTTTATACCTGTCCCCTTCTGTCTATTATCGCAAGCTACGGCGGAGAGAACCTCTTGACCAACGACTGTAAGCTTATAGATTCCTGACCATGTATTCTCCCCGCGGGCTGTAGCCAAACTCGGAGCGGTAGTATTCTTTGGCTCCAACTCCGCTCAGGACTACCATTTGTGGTGCTTGAAATTCCTCTCTGGCTATCCTCTCAGCTTCCCTCAGCAATGCCTTGCCCAGGCCCTTGTGCTGAGCAGCAGCCGGGTTCTGGTGCTCCAGAGGGACTTCAGGACCATATATATGTAACTCCCTGATTAATGCAAGGTCTCCGTTACTTTCTATTCCCAGGTTGACTACTGGTTTAGATTGAATCCTCAAACGCAATAAACCAAAGAGCGTCTCATTTTCATCCTCAAACGATAGGAAGATTTCCTGACCACCGGAGGCTTCATACTCCATTCTTACCATTCGGGGTTCGCCTATTTCCCAATCACCCCGCGCCCGATGACCGTATTCCCGGCACCTGATGCATTTACATTCGGTTCCTTGCTGTTTCATCCGCTGCTTAACTACATCCCGCAGTGAGTCTTTGCAACCCGCCACAATGAACTTGGCCGGGATGTCACGTAGTACCCTGGAGATTCTGACATACCTGGGCACAATAGACTTAATCTCAGCCGTCAGGTTAATCATTGCTTCCGTGGAGTAGGGCACATAGCGTTCGTCTCTGTACCATTTCTCCAGTTCGGTGCCCTCCACTACCATTGTGGGGTAAAGCTTTAAGCCGTCCGGTCTAAAGCGGGTGTCACTAAAAAGTTGTTTGGATAGCTCCAGGTCCTCCTCCGGCGTTGAGCCGGGTAACCCTGGCATCCAGTGGTAGTGTACCTTGAAGCCATGTTCCTTCAGCAGGCTGGTGGCTCTAACCACGTCCTCTACCTTATGCCCCCTCCTGACCAACCGGTAGATTTCATCATTCAGGGTCTGCACCCCGAGCTCTACGCGGGTAGTGCCAAACTCCAGCATCCGGTCTACTTCTTCCTGCCGGCACCAGTCAGGCCTGGTTTCAATACACAGGCCGGTACAGCGGTGTACGGCTGTTTCATTACGTCGTTTTGCCTCTTCCAGAGTAGCTGATTCCTCGCCATTCAGGGCATCCAGGCAATGCTTGATAAACTGGTATTGATAATTCTTGGGATAAGCCAGAAAGGTGCCACCCATCACTATTAGCTCAACCTTATCTGTTGGGTGCCCCATCTCAGAAAGCGCTTTCAGTCTTATTCTGACCTGCTTCTGGGCATCATAGTTACACTCTCTGGCTCTCAGTACCGCTGGCGACTCCGGGGTATAGCTCTGCGGTGTGGATGGATATGTAGGACAGTATATGCATTCCCCCGGGCATTTCATCGGCAGGGTCATTACCGCCACCGGAGTTACACCTGATATTGTCCTGGTGAATTTCTTCATTGTATACTTCCCTTGAGGGATATAAATAGTTTAGCAAAATCAGGGTTGTGGCAACAAATAAATCTATCCTTTGAGGAGACGAAGTGAAGGGGCAGTCTGGGAGAGAGCTAAACCTCTCTTTTGAAGGAGAGGCATGAAAAAAGGAGAGCTAAAGAGAGGCAGAGCCTTTCTTTCAATAAAGGGGATAGGGTGACTATAGATATCTTCAACCAGATAGCCCCTGGCTGGTACAACTTCAGGCACTGGTCGATATTCCGCAGTGAGCTGGAGATGCTGGCACAGCGATGGCAGGGTGGCAAGCTGCTTAATCTCGGCTGTGCCCACGGACCCGACTTTTTGCCGTTCACCGGGGGCTTCCAGTTATACGGTGTCGACTTTTCCCGGGAGATGTTGAGGTTCGCCCGAAAATACTCCCGGAAATTCGATTTCACAGTCAACCTCACTCTGGCTGATATTAACTACCTTCCCTTTCGTGCCGGGGCTTTTGACCGGGCGGTCTCGGTGGCTACCTACCATCATCTGGAGAGAGGGGCACTACCAGCAGCCCTTAGCGAAATGAGACGAATATTGAAGCCGGGTGGTGAAGCCTTTATCACCGTGTGGAACCACTGGCAACCCCGGTTCTGGTTCCATAGCAGGGAGGTAGCCGTACCCTGGCGTAAAAGAGACAAGACCCTTTACCGTCATTATTACCTGTTCTCCTACCCTGAAATGGTAAGACTGGTAAGGAAGGCTGGCTTTGAGGTGTTAAAATCCTTCCCGGAGAGCTCCTACCGCTTCCCGATAAAATTCTTCTCCCGGAATATATGTTTGCTGGTGAGGAAGGTGGCTTAAAAACATAGCTGGTAACGACACCGTTCTTTGTGAGCCTTCCCCCTCTCTCCAGTGTATATTCCCCCTTCCCTTAGAAAAGGGAAGAGGGTCAGGTCGAAGACTCTTTGAGGGTATAGATTACCTGAATAATCTATTGACAAAACTCTTAATCAGTAATAGGATGCCATCAAGGAGGTGGCAGGAAAAATCTGCTCAGGGGAGGTGAAATAGGGATATGTTAGTCAAGATAAAGTGCCCCCAATGTGAGACTGATGGCAGTTTCTCTCTGGCTGACCCGGTCTATGAGGGACCGTACCGCTGCTGGAAATGCAGAGCATTATTCTCCATCAAAATGAAGAAAAATAAGCTCGAATCTATGGAACCGATTACTGAGGAGGAATTCAATCGCCAGATGGAGATACAGGCCATGAGAGCCAGGTATAGGAAGCAGTAGTTAACGGGGACCACGGTGACAGGTTACCAGAGATTAGTGACATGATAACAAGGAGGGTACCATGCCAGTAGTTATCGTTGAAATGTGGGAGGGGCGCACCATTGAGCAGAAGAAGCAGCTCGTTGAGGGCATCACTGATTCATTCGTCCAGATTGGTGTTCCTCAGCAGGCGGTGCACGTTATCGTCAAGGATAACCCAAAACACAACTGGGCGATTGGGGGTAAACTTGCATCGGAGCAGTAGCTGCTGGCAGACCAGTTCGGGCTATTAGCTCGGCCGGTCGGTAGAGAGAAAGAGAATCTATACGGGAGCAGCTCTACTAACAAAGGCAAGATGGGAGATAGCAGGTTGTCCGTGTGGACAAGGCACTGGGAATATGGTTTAATTGGATTCTAGAATAGAGGGAAGGAGGAGGATATGGACCTTGGTGCTCTGCCAGTCTTAATAACATTAGGGGTAGTGGTATTACTGTTTTACCTGCTCAGGCGGCGTGGGGGGAGCGTGAGACAGCGTCCCGAGATGGTTCAGAGCCTGATTTATGAAGTGAGACTGAATCAGGCGCTGGTGGAAACCTTTCACCTGCGGGAGAAGCCTAGAAGATTCGAATCAACGCATTGGCAACTAAACAAAGATAAACTTGACTTTCTTGAGGAGTCGCTGCAGAACACCCTGGCTAAAGTGTTTGATATGGTTGAGGATTTCAACCAGCAGATAAAGGCGGCCAAGAAGTCTAAGATGCTTGAGCATCTGAACCTCGACATAGATAAGCTAAAAGAGCCTCTTGTCGAGAGCAAAAAAGGGCTTGAGGACTGGCTTGAAGAAAACACCGGGCATAGAGAGCTCCCTCCGAAATACCCCACTCTACTGGGTTCTTTATTTGGTGAGCGATAAGCCCGGTCTGGTGGAATAGCCCTTTACTTATCAGAGGGAAAAGCATAAGGCTTTTCGTATGCTATATCCCGCATTATCATGTGCTTGATTGAGCCAGGTAGTTAACTGCAATCCAGTGGCTGGTTCTCACCCCGGTATTCGGTAGTTCCCCATATCAACGCGTGGGCTTCCTTGAGTTGTTTGATGCGCGCCTGAAATTGGACTGATGAGATATCTTCAGTGGACATTAATATGCCGTCTTCCCGGTTATCAGTGTAGTAACCTCGACGCATGCCGACCTGCGTGAACCCATACTTGGAATAGAGTCTCTGGGCAGAGTTGTTTGATGTACGAACTTCAAGGGTAACGATACGAGCCTTAAGCTTAGCGGCCATCTCTATGATGGACATCAGTAACAACTCTCCTATTCCCTGCCGGCGATATTCTTTCCGTGCCGCGATAGTGGTTATGTGAGCTTCATCAGCCATAATCCAGAAACCAGCAAAACCAAGAACCTGGTGTGCGTCTTTCGATTGCCGTTCGTTGGTGATGAAACGGTCCGGAGCAAACCACCTCTTAATACTGGATACCAGCCCGCTGAGACCTTTCCCTGGAGAGACCTCTACCCCGGGTTCATCAACTGTTTTCTCTGAATCGCAGACTACAATATAGTGGGCTAACCGATTTTCAAGTTCGTGTTTGAAGCTGGGTGGTGGCCATTCGGTGGGAAAGGCCTCACGGTCAATCTCAACAACCTGAGCAATATCTTCTCGGTGCATCGGGCGCACGTAGGCGGACATGGCTGAATCTCCCCAGGAAGCTCTGGCTACTTTGTCTATTTTAGCACATTCACTCCCTGATGGCAGGGCTAAGTAATTCACCTGAGAAGTACAGTTGAAACCAGTCCTTGCCGTCGTTCCTTTGGGTTTGGGGCTAGCGCAGCGGGTTATTTTTTTGCCTGAAACCTATCCTTTTGTAATTCCCTTCGTTATACTATATGCACGGGGTAATACCGGAAATTGCGGCTAGACCCCTTAAAGGATGGTAAAAATTTGGGGTTTAGCTGGCGGGGGTTATCTGGTGCAAGATGAGCAGGGCCTTGCCCAACGGGCGCAGCAGGGAGACAAAGAGGCTTTTGCCCAATTATATGAGGCTAATTTCGATAAGATTTATCGCTATGTGCTTCTCAGGGTAGGAAACAAGGCGGAGGCTGAGGACATGACCCAGCAGGTCTTCGTTAGGGCGCTTGAGTCTATTCAATCCTTCAGGTGGAAGGGAATACCCTTCTCTGCCTGGTTGTTTCGTATTGCTCATAACCTGGTGATTGACTACATTAGAAAAAAGAAGAAACGACCTACCGTTTCTTTTGATGAATCACTGGCGGTCAGCGACAGCAACCCGCGGCTGGAGGTTGAAAAGAGGCTGGATATTGAGCAGCTAATATCAGCTACCAGGCGCTTGACTGAGGCGCAGCGTGAAGTGATTAGCCTGCGTTTTGCCGGCGGGCTGTCCGTTGCTGAAGTAGCTGGAGTTATGGGGAAAACCGGAGGGGCAGTGAAGTCGTTACAGCATAGCGCCATCGTTGCCCTGCGCAGGGTGCTGCTGGCGGGAGAAGATAGTGAAAAGGGATAAAGAGTTTAGCAATATTCTGGATGAGTGCCTGCAACGCTTACTGGTAGAGGATGAGACAGTAGAGCGGTGTCTGGAGAGATATCCGGAACACGCTGCTGAGCTTGAGCCACTACTCAAGACGGCGGTGGCTACCAGCAAAGCATTGGTTGTCCAGCCTGATGCTGAGTTCAAAGCGAGGGCCAGATACCAGCTTCACTTATTATTTGAGAAGGCACAACCGAAAAAACGGGCGCCATTCCTGATTTGGCAACCACGGTGGGCGCTGGCAATAGTGATACTCCTTGTCGTAGTGGTGGCTGGGGGTGGTACGGTGGTGGCTGCTGACTCAGATAGGACTGTGCCCGGTAACCCCCTCTATCCAGTCAAGCTGGCAACAGAGCAGGTGAGGTTGACACTAACTCGCTCGGATGTAGATAAGGCGGAACTGTACGCTACACTGGTAGATAGAAGGGTAGCCGAGATAGCCTGCATGGTAGATAAGGGCAGACCCCAGATGGTGGAACTGGCTGCTCGCCGACTCAGAGCGCACCTGGCAAAGATGAACGGACTGCTCCTGGATGAAGATGAAGAGGAGACGATGAGAGCAGAGGATAGACCGGCACGGATGCAGCAGGGGCAAATAGCTAAGGGTGGTGAAGCTGTCCGTGCACCGGCTAATGCTAGAGCCAGGCTCAAGGTTGTCCTGGGACGTTGTGCTGCTAATCATCCAGCTAAACTACGCTCTCTTATGGAGCGAGCCCCGGAAGAGGTAAAACCTGCTCTACAGCAGGCGATTGCTGTATCGGTTGCCAGTTATAAGAAGGCGCTCGAGGATTTGGATTAGACACAGGGTGATTTTCAGCAAATATCTCTGGTCAATACTAACCAATTGACGGCTTTTCCGTTATATACAGTAAAGGGAGGTGAAGAGCAATGTCCAGAAGAGTAAAGGTTATAGCCTCAGTAGTGGCGGTGATACTGGCGCTGTCGATAGTAGGTACTACCGCAACTGTGATGGCGCAGGATGAGGAAGCACCCACTGATGAGGCGCAGGCGGGGGTGAGTCAGGAGGAACTTAATGAGGCTCTGAACACAGCACTGAATAATGCTGTAGCCCAGGGACTCATTACCGAGCAGCAGGCAGATAATATCTTGGAGCGCTGGGAGCGTATGGAAGAGATAAAAGGCAGGTGGGAAGGCGCCAGGGGTAAGGTAAGACTAGGTCTCATGTTCAAGCGGCTATTAGGGATGGATGAAGAGGAAGTAGGCGAGCTACTGGCGAATCTGATAGCAGAAGAGAAGATAACCGAAGAGCAAGCCGAGCAGATAAAAGGCAGGTGGGAAGATGCCAGGGGTAAGATAAGACTGAGTCTAATGTTCAAGCGGCTATTAGGGATGGATGAAGAGGAAGTAGACGAGCTACTGGCGAATCTGATAGCAGAAGAGAAGATAACCGAAGAGCAGGCCGAGCAGATAAAAGACAGGTGGGAGCAGGCGAAAGAGAGGGTAGGTGAATGTACGTTTCCACGTTTTCGCATCTTCCGCGCTCAACGCGATACGCAACGGATTACCGTGCCCAATGGTTGGCATTGGCTGGGACAGCACCGGCTGCGTGACTAGGCCATTTGCTTATCGGTGCTAATAGGATAATAGAGAGGCAGCTCTCAAAAGGGGGCTGCCTCTTATTTTGTCCACATCCCTTTGCCCGCCTCCCTTGCTTCGGCTTCCATCTCCTCCAGATAGCCCTGGTATTTTGTATCGGGAGGGTAGGCTTTAGCCCGGGCAAATCCCTGTCTTACCAGCTCGGCATTGATAAATATATCATTAACGTATGCATACTGGAGTAGTCTTCCGTATTTATCTGTTTCAGATACATCTCGTTCCAGGCGCACCTCTTTGTCTTCTACCAGTTTGCGGTTAGCCTGCCACGCCTCAGCGCCAAACGCTTCCACTTCCGGGTGAATCTCCGGCGTATCAATCCCGATATACCTCACCTTATAGCCACCATCTATGATAATAGTATCGCCGTCAATCACATCGATAACCCTGGCGGTATCCGGTGGCGGGATACAACCACATAAGGATAGAATAGTAAAAAGGGAAACGGCAAAAAGATAAACTCTGCTCGTTGTGTTGCCTTTCATGTACCTGCTGTTATGTCAGACGAATCATTCGGTGGATTGGTAATCCACTCTTTTTAAACAATGACTACAACAAACTTGCTTGCGGGGGCTTCTCTTTGTTATACTCTCGGCCGAGGTGCTGGTATGCCAGCTGGGTAGCTAACCTACCGCGAGGGGTGCGCTCCAGAAAGCCCAGTTGCAGAAGATAGGGCTCATAGACATCGGTAATAGTGTCCGCCTCTTCACTGATGGCGGCGGCAATAGTATCCAGTCCCACCGGACCACCACTAAACTTGTCGATGATAGTGCTCAGTACCTTGCGGTCTAGCTCGTCCAGACCTATCGGGTCAATCTCAAGCTTGGATAGAGCCTCAACTGCCACCGGGTGGGTAACTATGCCATCTGCCATCACCTGAGCGTAGTCTCTGACTCGCTTAAGCAGCCGGTTCGCTACACGTGGTGTGCCTCTGGCTCGGCGGGCTATCTCCTCCAGCCCTCCGGATTCGGCTTCTACCTGGAGAATACGGGCTGAGCGTTTCAGAATCGTTTCAATAGATGTCTGGTCATAGAAATCAAGGTGATAGACGGCACCAAATCGGTCTCTAAGGGGTGGGCTCAGCAGGGCAAAGCGTGTGGTAGCCCCGATTAATGTGAAAGCGGGCAGGTTAAGTCGCAGGCTCTTGGCTCCCGGCCCCTTGCCGATAACAATGTCCAGAGCATAGTCTTCCATAGCCGGGTAAAGCACTTCCTCCACCGTGCGGTTAAGCCGGTGGATTTCGTCAATAAAGAGCACGTCCTGCTTCTGCAGGTTGGTCAGGATAGCCGCCAGGTCTCCCGTGCGTTCCACTGCCGGTCCTGAGGTAATTCTGATATCAACCCCCATCTCAGCGGCAATGATATGAGCCAGGGTAGTTTTACCAAGGCCAGGCGGACCATAGAGCAAGATGTGGTCCAGTGCCTCACCCCTCCCTTTGGCAGCGGCAATGGCAATGTTCATGTTGTCCTTGACCCTGGTCTGCCCAATAAAGTTTTCAAGGTGACGGGGTCGAAGGCTGGTGTCCAGCGGCTTGTCCTCAGCACTGGGTTTACCCGAAATAATACGAGCTATTTCTAACCTGCTCCTTTCTCCCTGCCCACGAGATAAGGGAGAGCCAGTTCTTCAAAGACTCGGAACTGATTTGGATAGCCTCTCAAGTGGCATTATACCACACCCTTATGCGCTGAGGCAGGTTTCACTGGAAACAGATAAATGAGTATAGCTTAATGTTACACAGTGAAAGAGTAGAGGTGCCGCCGTCCTCAGGCTGACTCTGTTTAGATGATGACGTCTTTCCTGCGAAGCTCAGCCACCTCGGCTTCACTGAGACCGAGGAGTTCCCGCAGCACATAGTCATTGTGCTCTCCCAGTAGAGGGGCATGGCGTGCCGGCATTTCGTAGTCACTCATTTTCCAGGGAGCCCCTACCAACTCCAACGGGCCTATCTCGGGGTGGTCGATATTCACAAAGGCGTTGCGGGCTCGAAGATGTGGGTCAGCGTAAAGGTCTCGCCAGTTCCGCGATGGCGCGGCAGCAACTCCGGCCCGGCAAAACTCGTTCGCCATCCAGTCGCGGTCCCGTTGACGGGTCCACGCTTCGATGATGCTGTTTAATTCTGCTTCATTCTTCTTGCGCGAAGCCATGTCAGCGAAGCGGGGGTCCTCGGCCAGTTCGGGCTTACCAATTATGTTTGCCAGGGAGGCGAACTCCTCATCGGAATGTACCTCCAGCGCCAGCCAGTGGTCTACTCCCCAGCACCGGTACACGTTGTGGGGGGCATACTTCGGGTGGGCGTTACCCATTCGCTCAGGAATTTCTGAGTTCATCTCGTAGCCCAGTAGCTGGTCGCCAATCATGGAGCTTACACCTTCACACTGCGAGTAATCGACAAACTGTCCCTCTCCAGTCTGCATGCGGTGATACAGGGCTGCCAGAGCAGCGTAGGCTGTGGTGGTAGCATTGATGAGGTCTACATCGCCCCCGCTTGTGGAAGGCTCACCATCGGGGTAGCCATTGAGGTAGGCTCCTCCACCGACGGCCTGATGAATGGTAGCATAACCGGCGTAGTCCTTGTGGGGGCCATACTGTCCCCGGCTGGACTCGGAGACCACAATAATGTCGGGTCTTAGCTTCTGTAGCTCTTCGTAGCTCAGTCCCAATCTTGCCATTGAGCCGGCACGCATGTTATCGATGACGATGTCGCACATTGCCGCCAACCGCTTCGCCAGGTCTATACCTTCGGGCTTGGCAAGGTCCAGGGTTATACTCTTCTTGTTCAGGTTGACGGAATTAAGCGACATACCCTGATTTGGCGGCACTTCCTGTGGAGCAGGGTCAGGCAGCGGCCACACCACGCCGTGGCGGGTGAGGTCGGTTCTTTTGTGGCCTTCAACCTTGATTACCTCAGCACCGAGGTTGGCTAGAAGCATGCAGGCGTAAGGTCCAGCCCACACCCAGCAGAAATCAGCTACTCGTATACCTTCCAGAGGAAGCGCGTTTTCTTCCATCCCTCTCCTTCTTTCGGCTATACCGCCCCCTGTTGCTGAAGACGGTCAAACTCCTCTAATGAGTACCCCAGCTCGTTGCAGTATATCTCTTTATTGTGCTGGCCCAGCAGCGGTGCCGGTCTCCCGACCCGTGCCGGTGTTGCCGTCATCTGGTATGGCCAGCCAGCGTACCTGTGCTTGCCAGCCTCCGGGTGCTCTACATCAACGAAGTAATTCCGGGCAATGTATTGCTCATTAGCAAACACATCTCTGGCTGAGTTAATTGGCCCGATGGCAATACCCTTCTGGGCAACTCGGTGATGTATATCATCCTTCCGTTGTTGTCCCATCCATTCGTCCAGCATCGGGGCTATATCCATCAGGTGATTTATCCGGTACCACATAATGTACCAGTCCTCACCGGTAACCCAGTCGGGGTTTCCCATTATCTCTACCAGAGACCGAAAGTGGTGGTCTTCAATAGCACCGAGGACGGCGTAGCCGTCACTGGTTTTCATTCTTCCCATTGCCGGTGGCCGGTCAGGAACTCGGCTCCAGCTTGTACCGTGGTAGCGGCAACCGGCTACGTTGACCCGTACCATGGTCAGGATTACATCCTGGAGCGAAATGTCAATCAGCCGTCCGTGGCCCGTTTTTATTCGACCCAGCAGTGTAGCCAGAGTGGCCAGGGCTGCAGAAATTGCGCCGTGATAACCCACGGCGTACCCGCCCATCTTTACCGGGGCGCGGTTTATATCAACCGAGCGAGTCGGCAGCAAATTACCCAGACCTCCAGCATGAATAAGGGTTAGTTCGTCCCCCTTAACGTCGGCACGGGGACCGGTGCGGCCGTATGGGGTGATTGCCGTGTAAACGAGCGCCGGGTTCAATTGTTGCATTAAGTCCCAGCTCAGTCCCAGGCTTTCCAGGTGCCGGGGAGGGTGGTTGTCGATGAGAACATCAGCCCAGGTGAGAAGTCGCCTAAAAACATCCAGACCCTCTGGAGTATCCAGGTTCAGTGTTATTCCTCGTTTGCTGGTGTTATTGTAGAGGAACAGTGCGCTGCGCTCGGGGTGCGGGCCGCTCTTCGGGAAGGGACCACATTGACGTGACGGTTCTCCTTCGGGTGGCTCCACCTTGATTACATCTGCTCCCATATCCGCCAGCAGCTTGCCGCAGTATGGGCCAGAGACCATTGTGGCAAACTCAACAACCTTGATACCACTGAGAGCCCCTCCAGCCATTGGCACTCACCTCCGCGTCTGTTTTTCACCTAACCTGATTATACTAGTGGTCACAGAACTAAGGCAAGCCAGCGATGGTTTTACCCTTCAACCAGCACCATCTCTAGATGGGCAGTTCAGTTCCTTCGTCTTCGTCAGCCTCTTCGATTTCTTCAATAGATGCGGGCGCCTCATATTCTTCGCCCGGGGCTAGTGTCGGCACCTCTTCGAAAGCTTGGTGTCGGGCAGGTATCAATCTACCAATAATTACGTTCTCCTTAAGCCCAATCAGCCTATCTGTTGCCCTCTTAACCGCAGCCTCAGTAAGAACTTTGGTAGTCTCCTGGAAGGAGGCGGCTGCTAGCCAGCTGTTGGTACTCAGTGCTGCCCTCGTTATGCCGAGTAACACAGGGTGGGCAGTGGCTGGTTCGCCCCCTTCAGCCAGTACCTTAGCATTAACATCCTCATATTGAAACCTGTTTATCAGTTCTCCAGGAACTAATTCGGTGTCGCCTGAGGAATCAGTACGAACCTTGGCCAGCATCTGACGGACAATGATTTCAATATGCTTGTCGTTTATATTAACGCCCTGGGAACGGTACACCTTCTGTACCCCGTCTACCAGGTGCTGCTGCACTGCTTCCCTGCCCAGAGTGCTCAATATATCCTGCGGGTTGATGGAGCCATCGGTTAATTGCTGCCCTGCCTTTACTATAGCTCCATTTTCAACGCGAATCCGGGTAGCAGCTGGTATAGTATAGTGTCTCTCTTCTCTATCCTCGTACTTAACAGATAAGTGACCATCCTCAATCACTACTTCACCGGCAACGCGGGATAAGATAGGCTGAGTTTCCGCAGTTAGCTCCAGTAATTCTGCACTGGCTTCTTCCTGCTCACCAGCCTCTTTGGCTTCAGGTGGTTGGCAGGCAAGCACGGCACCAATATCCACCCATTGCCCATTATTCACCATAACCTGCCAACCGGCAGGCAGCGAATGTTCGTCAAGTATTATCTCTGAGCTCATAACCTTAATTGTTTGCCCCTCATCACCTCGAATTACCTCAGCCACGCCATCTATTTCTGAAATAATCGCCGGGCTCTTAGGCAACCTTGCCTCAAATAGTTCCTCTACCCTGGGTAGACCAGTGGTGATATCCAGTCCCACGACACCACCAGTATGGAAGGTGCGTAGCGTTAGCTGGGTGCCCGGCTCGCCAATACTCTGGGCAGCAATTATGCCCACCGCCGTATTGAGGTCGACCAACCGCCCACGGGCGAGGTCTCGACCGTAGCAGTACCGGCAGGTGCCCTGCCTCGCTAGACAGTTAAGAGAAGACCTGATGTGCACCTTGGTCAATCCAGCAGCAATGATTTGGTTTGCCTTCTCTTCACTAATCTCCTCATTCCGCTCAACAATGGTCTCTCCAGTCCGGGGGTCTATCACCTTACTGGCAGCCAACCGACCAGTTATTCGCTCGGTAAGTGATGGCAGTAACTCTTGTTCTTCTGTTTCCGTTATCCAGATACCAGCGGTGGTGCCACAGTCCTCCTCAAGGATGATGACATCATGGGCAACATCCACCAGCCGCCTGGTGAGGTAGCCGCTTTCTGATGTCCTCAGGGCTGTATCAGCTAGTCCTTTGCGGGCACCGTGGGTCGAGATAAAGTACTCCAGGACACTGAGCCCTTCGCTGAAGCTTGACTTGATAGGGAAGTCAATTATCTTCCCTGAAGGGTTAGTCATCAGCCCCCGCATACCTGCCATCTGTCTAATCTGGGTTATATTACCCTTTGCCCCTGATGTTGCCATCATGTAAACGCTACCGTATGGGTCAAGGCTCTCAAAGGTGGCATCAGCCACCCGGTCGGTAGTCTCCATCCATACTCCTACCACACCGTTATACCTTTCGTCCTCGGTGATTAGCCCTTTCTCATACTGGCCTTCAATAATGGCGGTCCTTTCCTCGGCTTCCTCTAATAGCTTTTTCTTAGCCTGGGGAACCTCGATATCACTCATGGCAATGGTGGTCCCTGATTTGGTTGCGTAGCGGAAGCCCAGTTCTTTAATATTATCCATTACCGCTGCCATATCTTCATCGCTCAGCAGCTTGGAGCAATCGGTTACTATTCTTTTCAGGCTCGATTTGTCAATTACCTGGTTGTAAAAGCCTAGCTCCGGTGGCAAAGCCTCATTAAAGATAACACGGCCGATACTGGTCTTGACCCTTTGCCCACCATTCCTCTGGTCCCTTATCTCAACCTCAGCTCTGAGGTCAACAGCTCCCAGTTCATAGGTGAGCTTGGCTTCATCGAAACTACCCAGGATTCTGCCTTCTCCCCTGGCTTTGGGTTTAATAGTGGTCAGGTAATAGCAACCGAGAACCATGTCCAGGGTCGGGGTTACTATTGGCTCCCCGCAGGATGGAAGCAGCATATTATGAATGCTCAGCATTAGCTCTCTGGCTCCTTTAACGGCAGCCTTCGAGAGGGGGACGTGGACCGCCATCTGGTCACCATCAAAATCAGCATTGAAAGCGGAACATACCAGGGGGTGGATCTGAATAGCACTGCCATCAATAAGCACTGGCTCAAACGCCTGGATACTGAGCCGGTGTAAAGTGGGAGCGCGGTTAAGCAATACCGGCCGCTCCTTGACAAGTTCCTCAAGTATGTCATATACCTCTGGCTTCGCCTTCTCTACCTGCCTTCGGGCACTCTTAATGTTGTGAGCTAGACCTTGCTCTATTAGACGGCGCATAACGAAGGGCTTAAATAGCTCCAGGGCAATCCGTCTGGGCAAGCCACATTGGTGGAGTTTGAGTTCGGGTCCAATAACGATGACAGAGCGCCCGCTGTAGTCAACTCGTTTACCCAGTAAATTCTGTCGAAAGCGCCCTTGTTTACCGCGTAACATATCTGAGAGCGATTTCAATTTGTGGTTACCACTGATAGAGACGGGTTGACCCCTCTTGCCATTATCAACAAGGGAATCGACCGCTTCCTGGAGCATCCTTTTTTCATTGCGGACAATGATTTCTGGCGCCCCTATTTCCATTAAGTGGCGCAGTCGGTTATTGCGATTGATGACCCGGCGATAGAGGTCATTAATATCGCTGATAGCAAACCGGCCGCCATCTAGCTGCACTGTTGGTCGGAGGTCAGGTGGCAGGACAGGCAGGACGGTCCAAATCATCCACTCTGGTTTGTTGCCGCTGCGGCGAAAAGCCTCTACTACCTGGAGGCGCTTGATTGCCTTCTTACGGCGCTGACCCGAAGTAGAACGGGTTTCCTGCAGTAGCTTGTTACGCATTTCATAAAGGTTTATCCCCTTGATTACCTTGAGAATTGCCTCAGCCCCCATGCTCGCCTCTAGAAGTTCACCATAGTTATGTTTTAGCTCGCGATATTGGGTCTCGGTAAGCAGCTCGTGCAAGTGGAGGTCTCTTATTTTTTCAACTTCAGCGGAAAGCTGCTCTTCGAGGTGTGCTTTTTCCTCACCCCAATTTCTGCGTAACTGGTTTACCTCCTCTACTGTCGCCTGCTCCATAGCAGCAATCTTAGCTTCGAACTCAGTCTCGCGCTCACCTAATTCCTGTGTCCATTTTTCTGTGAGTTGTTCAATTGTTTTATTACATGCCTCTTCGTCTATTGAGGTAATGATATAGTGGGAAAAGTATAGAACCCGCTCTAGATTTCGTGGTGAGAGCTCAAGCAGCAGCCCTAGTCGGCTGGGTATCCCCTTAGCAAACCAGATATGACTTACCGGGCAGGCTAGTTCAATGTGTCCCATCCGTTCGCGGCGTACCTTGGCCCTGGCTACCTCAACACCGCACTTATCGCAGATAATTCCCTTGTAGCGTATCTTCTTATACTTACCACAGAAACATTCGTAGTCCTTGGTTGGACCAAATATTCGCTCGCAGAAAAGCCCGTCTCTCTCTGGCTTAAGTGTGCGGTAATTGATAGTTTCTGGCTTGGTTACCTCACCGTAAGACCAGCCCCTAATCTGCTCCGGTGAAGCCAGTGAAATTCGGATAGCATCAAAATCGTTAACTTCAAGCATCTTTTTCTTCCCCTTCGGGTAAGTCTTCATTACCTTCGAACTCTTTAGCCAGCTGGGGCATTTCGTCAGTCTCCTTAGCGAAGACTGGTTTTTCCTCTTCTTCATTAATCACTTCAATGGCAAGCCCCAGGCTTTGTAGCTCTTTGACCAGGACCTTAAACGATTCTGGCACGCTGGGCTGGAGAATATCCTCGTTTTTAACTATGGCCTCATAAGCCTTCGTTCGACCGCTTACGTCATCTGATTTAATGGTTAGCATTTCCTGGAGGTTGTGAGCGGCGCCATAGGCTTCCAATGTCCATACCTCCATCTCACCAAACCGCTGGCCACCAAACTGAGCCTTTCCACCCAGGGGTTGTTGGCTAATCAAGGAGTATGGCCCGGTCGAGCGGGCATGAACCTTATCTTCAACCAGATGATTCAGCTTCATTATGTAGATATTACCAACTGTTATTGGTTGGTCAAATGGTTCGCCAGTATATCCATCACGGAGGAAGGTTTTCCCCAGGATAGGAGGAACGAGGTGCCTTTCAGTGTTGACCCGGTCTACGGTTTCTTCCAGCTCCTGCGGGCTGAGGTCCTGGCTGTCTATACCGAGTTCTTTGAGCCAGAGGCGCAGGCAAACATTCCTTGCCTCTCCCCGTTGCTCCTCATCAAATACCCTTTCTCCATCATAGCCGTGGCTTTCAATCCATGCCTTAGCCACTTCTAATTGCATGGCAGTATTACCATCACCCGGCTCCGTATTAACTGCCCCCGCTTTTTGAGCTATCCAGGCTCTAGCCAGTGCATCCTCAATATTAATGTCATCAGCACCATCGAAGACGGGAGTAAGAACTTTAAAGCCCAGTATTTGTGCAATCCAGCCAAGGTGAGTTTCCAGAACCTGCCCGATATTCATTCGTGACG
>CAZXWQ010000024.1:0-3554 GCA_964644545.1 uncultured Dehalococcoidales bacterium
TCTTTCATTGTTTTATAATTCCATAGATTCTACTCAGGTCTCTTACGGCTATCTGGCCGGGGGCTGATTCCCTTCCTTTTTCAATTGATGCGTAGGTGAAGTCGCCACCAACCAGGGGGCAGAGGATTCGGCTGAGAGTACCAAGGGGTCCCATGGCAAACGAAACCAGCCTTGTTGACGGGAACTCTGAGACGAGCTGCAGGACACTGAGGTTGTCCTCAAAGCTCCGGGCAGTAGTAACCACCTTGCATATATCGGCACCGGCCTCCAGTTGCTCCTCTACAATCTGCTTCATCTTATCAAAGGGGGGCGTTTTCTCCAAGTCATGGAAGGAGAGAAGGCATTTTGTTTCCCTCTTGATGACTTTCACGATGTTGTCCAGGTTCTTTGTCCGGAGCTCAATATCAATAATCTCCGCTCCCAGCTCGATTGCTTGAAGCAGTTTCTCTATCCTTCTGGCTTCATTCCCTTGCCAACTACCACCCTCGCTGGTGCTTCGGTTACAGGCTATCCAGGGCTTCTGAAATTGGCTGACCACTTCCTGCCACTGGTCGCCGATAAGGTCTATTCTAACCTCGAAGAGGTCAACAAGTGGCTCGACTTTCTTTACTGCTTTGCGGTCGTTACTTACGATGGTAGCGCAAATTCTGGGTTTCTTCATCTCCCACCAATCAAAACATTTTCTATCAGAGATGGGCTTACTTCGTCGGTGATAAAGACCTCCCCTATTGACCTCGGTAAGACAAATCTTATTTTGCCCCTGACGACCTTTTTGTCGTGTTTCATAAACTGGACCAGCTTTTTGACATCAAGGCCGGGGATTTCTGCCGGCAGCCCAGCACTTTCAATGACTTCTTTTAACCTCACCAGGTCATTTCTGTCAAATATGCCCAGCTTGCTGGAGATTCTGGCGGCAGCTAACATCCCGATGGCTACTGCCTGACCGTGTCCCACCTTAAAATCCGTGATTGATTCAACGGCATGCCCTATGGTGTGTCCGTAGTTCAGGATGTTTCTCAGTCCGAAATCCCTTTCGTCTTTTGCCACCACTTCGGCTTTGATTCTGGCTGACCGGAAGACAACGGTCTCCAGCGCTTTCTCATCAAGCCGCTTTATCCGGTCGAGGCTACTCTCCAGGTAAGAGAAGAGCTCTTCGTCCCGAATCACGGCGTATTTTATTACCTCAGCCAGTCCGTCACTGATTTCTCCGGGGGACAGAGTTTTCAGGGTGGTGATGTCGGAGATAACCAGTCTTGGTTGATAGAATGCCCCGATTTTATTCTTCAACTGTCCGTGGTCTACAGCTACCTTGCCGCCAATACTACTATCGACCTGTGCCAGCAGTGTTGTTGGTAGCTGTATCAGGGGCACTCCGCGAAGGTAGGTGGCGGCAACGAAACCTGCCAGGTCGCCGATGACCCCGCCGCCCAGGGCGAGGATGGGGGTTGTCCTTTCAGCATAGAGGTCGGTCAACTTACCGTACAACCTGGCAGCGGTCTCCAGTGATTTTTGCTCTTCTCCCGCCGGAACCTCGATGATGGTTACCGTGAAGCCATCGTCAGCAAGTCTCTGCTTCAAAGCAGCGCCATACAGTCTTTTCACCGGTCGGTCGGTAATGATTACCAGTTTATCGGTGAAACCACTTTCTTTTAACTGGTTACCGGTCTGTACAAGCAGGTCCGTGCCTATATGGACGGTATAGCCATTGCGGCCGAGTCTTACCCTGACTCTTTTCATACTTTATTACCTTAGTTATTGTTTTTTCTGGGTCCAATGGCTTTATGGACTCTCTGGCAGGCATTGATGACATCCTTAAGCTCGTCGGGTGTAATCATCTGTTGGCCGTCGACCAGTGCTTCTACGGGGTTATAGTGCACCTCGACTATCAGTCCGGAGGCACCGACAGCTATGCCGGCACAGCTCAGGTCAAAGACGAGGTCTCTCCGCCCGGCGGCATGACTGGGGTCAATAATAACAGGCAGATAGGTCTCTTTTTGAATAGCTGGAACGGCGGCGAGGTCGAGGGTATACCTGGTATAGCTTTTGCCTTTGCCCAGAGGTAGAATTCCCCTTTCACAGAGGATGATGTCCTTGTTGTCCTCAGCCACCATATACTCGGTAAAAGAGAGGAATTCTTCGATGCCGGCTCCGAAGTGCCTCTTATACAGAATGGGCTTTCCTTTTTTAGCCACCTTGGTGAGCAGGTCCTGGTCATACATGTTCCTGGCTCCAATCTGGATGACATCAACGTAATCAGCCACCAGGTCAACCTGTCCTTCTCCCCTTATTTCCGTTACTACTGGCATTTCGAATCTGTTACCGGCTTCACGCAACCACCCCAGGGCCTCCTTTGCCTCTTCCTGGCCTCCGGCTCCAAGTCCCTGGAAGGAGTGAACCGAAGTCCTGGGTTTGAAAATACCTCCTCTCAGGATATGGGCCCCGGCCATCTTCACGCCTTCGGCAATCTTGAATAGCTGTGCTCTACTCTCGATAGCACAGGGCCCGGCGATGAATACAGGCTCACTGCCCCCGATATCAACATTGCCCACTTTTACTACCCGGTGCTGACTCTCTTCACCGGAGAGTTTAGCATATTCACGGCTGATTAGCTTGTAAGGGGTCTCAATCATCCTTGCCTCTTTTACTCCGGGGAGGATAGCGAATCGGTCAAAGGGTACCTTCTGTTCGTCGCCCACCAGGCCAATTACGGTTCTATAGGCCCCCTTGGATATGTCAGCCCGGAGGCCATATTTTCTTATTTCTTTTACCACGTTTTCTACTTCTCCTTGAGTAGCGTCGCTTTTCATTATAATCATTCTCCCTATCCTCCATTTTAGTAGTATAAATCCAAAAAAGAAGAACCCTCCGCCTGGGAGGGTTCTTCTTGAACTTCTACGGTCTGTGTCTACTACCCGGAGTTACTTTTTATACCCATAACCTCCCAAGCGCACCTGGTGCGCACTGGAAATGCGTAATACCAGTAATATGATTTTTGTAAGCCAGTTTTTTGCGCCATGCTTTTCATACCGCCTTCTTGCCATAAACTGTACCACAAGTACCCTGGTTTGTCAACTGGCTTGCCTTCGGGCGGAAGCTCAGGCGTGAGTGGGGAAGTAAAGGTGTTAGCCACGGTATCGTCTGGTGAACCAGACAAAGAGGGAGGTTCCTACAATACCCATAAATGCTCCGAAATAGAAAACCGAGCTAATATCAAACGAATCGCGTATGGCACCAGATATAATGGGTCCCGTAGCCGCGCCGATGCTCATCGCTAAAAAGAATGTGGACATGGTAGAGCCCATGCCGTATTTCCTGCCTTCCTCGACGACCAGGGCAGTGGCGGCCGGCATGGCGATTGAGGCGCTAAGTCCCTGGAAGAGTAAGAGTCCCAGTAGTTGCCAGAAGCTATGGGTAAACGGGATGGCAGCCAGGATTACGGTAAAAAGGATGCTGGTAATGATGATGAGATTTCTGCGGTTGAATTTATCAGCAACTCTACCGCCAGCAGGTGCCAGCAGGGTCACGGCGAGAACATTGACCGTTAGTAATATTCC
>CAZXWQ010000024.1:3654-11181 GCA_964644545.1 uncultured Dehalococcoidales bacterium
CGCCAGCAGGTGCCAGCAGGGTCACGGCGAGAACATTGACCGTTAGTAATATTCCGATGATGCTGGTGCTCAAGCCAAGCATAGCGGCGAAGATAGGGAGGAAGGCGGAGATTCCTCCTCTGCCGATAGCCTGTGCTATCCGGAAGCTGAAGAGCCCCTTAACCGTGCCACTGCGTGCCATCTCTCGGAAAGACAGGTGAAATTCCTCTCCGGTTTTTCTTTGTCTGGCTTCAGGGAGGAAGATAAGGGCGATGAGGAAGGCCAGGAGGTTAAGGCCAATGAGGATAAGGAAGGCGGTAGTCTGCCCGATGTGTTCCGTTACCAGTCCGCCGATGAGCGGGCCGAAGCCAAAACCGCTGAAAAAGGCGGCATTAGCATAACCCATCCATTTCCCCTCTTCGCCCTCCGGGGAGAGGTCGCCGAGGTAGGCTATGGCGACAGGAGTGGTCATTGCCCCGGCGATGCCCTGCGCGAGGCGTACGAGGCTCAGGTGGACAACGTTACCGGCGTATATATAGCCAATCGAGATGAGGGCGTAGGCGAGCAGACCTATGGTGAGAAATACCTTTCTGCCTTTTCGGTCAGATAGCCTGCCGACAATAGGGACAACAACACTATTGGAAATGGCGTAGCAGGCCATAATGACACCCAGCCCGACACCAGTAGCCCCCATATCCCTGACATAAAGGGGTAGAAGCGGTGATATTATCCCTATTCCCAGTGTGGCAGAGAAGACACATAGAGCCAGGATAGGGAAAACCTGCTTTATTGTCATAAGTGATTAGATTATAACCCTTCAGTGTTACACTCACAAACGAAGGCGATTGCACTTGCAGCCTGTGGCTGGTATAATATGAAGCTGGGCCTCTCGTTCCCAGACCGGGTGGGAGGTTTTCCTTTCTAGGCAAGGAATTTGAATAATGGTTCTTGATAAGAAGCAAGAAATGGGTGACCCCGGGAAGCTGGAGGTAATGCGGCATTCTACGGCGCATGTTATGGCCGAAGCGGTCCAGTCCATGTTTCCTGGTGCCAGGTTCGGCATCGGGCCGACTATTGAAAACGGTTTCTACTATGACTTTGATTTGCCGCGCTCGTTGACTCCCGATGATTTACCGCTCATTGAGGAGAAGATGAGGGAAATAATTGCTTCTAACGTGCCATTTAGTAGAGAAGAGATGACCAAGGATGAGGCTCGCAAGATATTCATTGAACAGCCGTACAAGCTGGAGTTGATTGAAGAGATTCCGGATGAGAAGGTTACTGTCTACAGGCAGGGTACGTTCGTTGACTTGTGCCGCGGACCGCACGTGAGTTCCACCGGGGAGATAGGGGCTTTCAGGCTGGTCAGCATTGCTGGTGCTTACTGGCGTGGTCATGAGAGGAACCCTATGTTGCAGCGTATATACGGGGTGGCTTTTAATACCGAAAGGGCTTTAGAGGAACACCTGAAGAAGCTTGAGGAAACGGCCAGTCGTGACCACAGGAAACTGGGTACGGAGCTTGACCTGTATAGTATTCACGAGGAAGCTGGTCCGGGGCTGGTGCACTGGCACCCTAAAGGAGGGGTGATACGGCGGGTTATTGAGGATTTCTGGAGGGACGAGCATGTAAAGCGGGGCTATGATATCCTTTATACTCCTCATATTGCCAAAGTTGGTTTATGGGAAGCTAGCGGTCACTGGGAATACTATCGTGAAAACATGTATAACCCCATGGAGATAGATAAACAGGAATATGTCCTTAAACCGGTGAATTGTCCGGCACATATCCTGATTTACAAAACAAGATTACGTAGTTACCGTGAGCTACCTTTGCGCTGGGCTGAGCTGGGTACAGTCTATCGCTACGAACGCTCCGGGGTACTTCACGGAATGTCCCGGGTAAGGGGTTTTACCCAGGATGATGCTCATATTTTCTGCCGTTTCGACCAGCTGGAGGATGAAGTCGCCGCGGCTCTGGATTTGGCCCGTTTTATGATGGAAACCTTCGGTTTTACCAGTTACCAGGTTTTACTGGCAACTCGACCAGAAAAATATATTGGAACCGATGAAATGTGGGATGAGGCCACAGAGACGCTGAAACGGGCCATAAAGCGTCTTAATATTGGATATGACGTGGACCCGGGCGAGGGCGTGTTTTACGGACCCAAGATAGATATCAAAATTGAAGACGCCCTGGGGAGAGGCTGGCAGGGCCCTACAATTCAGGTGGATTTTAATCTACCCCAGCGCTTTGACGTTAATTATATCGGCGAGGACGGCCAGGAGCACCCGGTAGCCATGGTGCACCGTACGGTGCTGGGGAGTATGGAACGCTTTCTGGCGTCGCTCATTGAGCACTACGGTGGTGCCTTCCCGGTGTGGCTGGCACCGGTGCAGGTGATGGTAATTCCGGTGGCAGACCGCCACCTGGACTACGCAGGTAAGGTAGAGGTGGAACTCAGAGATGAGGGGGTGCGGGTAAAGGTTGATGCCCGGTCGGAGAGAGTCAACTTCAAAATCCGGGAGGCACAGCTTGAAAAGATACCTTATATGCTGGTTGTCGGAGACAGGGAAGTGGCGGAATCTACCGTTTCCGTCCGACTGCGCACCGGGGAGCAACTGCCCTCACAATCTGTTGATGACTTCAAGAAGAGTATCAAGACAGTTATCGTAGAGAGAAGGAATGATTTGCGGATTTGATTAGTAGGCGAGAATATGGTATAGTTTCTGTTCGCAGGATACTTGTACTTAGAGGAGGTAGTTTAAAACATAGTTAAGAAACTGCGTGTCAATGAGCAAATCCGGGCCAGCGATGTTCGCCTTGTAGGTGAGAAGGGGGAGCAGCTGGGGATTATGCCCTTGGTTCAGGCACGAGAAGTAGCGAGCAAGCATAACCTTGACCTGGTTGAGGTAGCGCCTACCGCGGTTCCGCCGGTTTGTCGCCTCCTTGACTATGGAAAGTACAAGTATGAGCAGGGCAAGAAGGAGAGGGGAGCCAGGAAGAGCCAGAAGATATCACTCTTGAGAGAAGTGCGAATGCGGCCCAAGATTGGTAACCATGATTTTGAGGCTAAGGCGAGGAAAGTTAGTGAGCTGCTTGGTGAGGGAGATAAGGTTAAAGTAACGATGCTTTTCAGGGGGCGTGAGATTACACACCCTGAGCTGGGCTGGAAACTTCTCCGGAGAATGGCGGAGTTGGTGGATGGAATATCTTCTATTGAGCGACAACCAGCCATGGAGGGGAGGAGGATGAATATCATCCTGACACCGGTAGCCGGTCAGAAAGCTAAAGCGAAGGAAACTGAGAATGCCAAAAATCAAGACGCATAAAGGGGCGCAGAGCCGCTTCCATATTACTGGCAGTGGTAAGCTGATGCGGACCAAAGGTGGAAAGAGTCATCTACGCCGAAAGAAGCCAAAGCGGGTGAGACGGCTTTACGATGAGACAATACCGGTAAGCTCCACTGATAAGGCTCGGATAAAGAGGCTTATACCGTACGGGGTGAAGTGAATTCACGCTTTTTATATGAGAGCCCTCAATGACCTCCGGGGGTTGTAAATTCTTATCTAACCATCTGGTGAAAATAACTAAACTCGCCCCTTCTCGCTGTTAGCCAATCTCAGGTATGTGTGGTTTTGAGGCGTATTGCTGCGTTATAAACCGGACAACCCCGGGTAAGTTTTAGAAACGCTGGTTGAAGAAAGATACACGGACACCGTGAAGGTTGATAATGAACTTTGGTTTCACTGAGCAGCACGAGGCGTTCCGTCAGGAGATTAGGGATTTCTGCAAAACGGAGATGGTGGGGGAACCGGTAAGCCCTGCCAGTTCACCCTCTTTCATTCAGAAAGTAGCACAGAAGGGGTGGCTGGGTGTGTCTATTCCCGAGGAGTATGGCGGTCAGGGGCGGGATGCTATCTGCAGGGTTATCTTGAATGAAGAGATGTCCTATAACCGGGCGCCGATACCTATTACTCTATGGGGGCGGTCGTTCAGTCTATTTGGGAGGATTTGTCTCAAGCATGGCAGTGAGGAGCTGAAGAAGAAATGGCTGCCGCGGCTGGCCGGTGGGGAAGCTATCGGGCAGTGCTATACTGAGCCGGAGGCCGGTACTGATATGACCAGGATTCAGACCCGAGCAGAGAGGCAGGGTGACGATTATCTAATCAATGGGCAGAAGATGTTCATAACCACTGTCCACGTACTGAGGCACACGTTGCTGATGGCGCGGACCGACCCTGATGCCCCGCCGGAGAAGGGTCTGAGTATGTTTATTATGGACAACAGGTCAACTGGAATAAGCTTCACTCCGCTTATGGGCATGGCTGGCTATAGAACGAATCAGGTTTTTCTGGATAACGTGAGGGTGCCGGGAGAGAATCTTATAGGCGAGGAGAACCACGGCTACGAGTACTTTCTGGAAGATAAGCCCTTCTATTTGCACAAGGAGCAGGGTGGCGAGGTAGGTGCGGTGCGGCGGAGTTTTGAAGACCTGGTCCAATATACGAGGGAGACCAGGAAGGACGGACGCTTGCTGAGCCAGGACCCGACGGTTCGGCAGAAGCTGGCTGAGATGGCAACCAATATAAGGATTATGCGCCTTCTGAGCTACCGTATGGCCTGGATGGAAAGTGAGGGCATGGATGTATCTCATATTGCGTACGTAGCCAGAGTGTTTAATGTTGAGGCGTGGCTAAAATTTAATAATGTCGCCATGCAGCTTGTGGGCCTGGCCGGGCAACTGGGACCTGGCTCAAGCTATACGCCGCTGGGCGGTGCAATGAACTGGCACTACCAGTATGATGCCATTCAGTTTTTCACCCGTGGTAGCCCTTCCTATGCTAAAAGCGTTATCGCGACGCATGGACTGGGTATGCCAGAAATCTAGTTATCAAGGACAGGCAAAATGGACTTTAGTTTTACCGAGGAGCAGGAGAGGTTCCGGCAGGAGGTTATTGACTTCTGTAAAGCGGAAAGGGGAGATGCATCCTCATTCAGTGGCAAGATAGCGGAAAGGCGCTGGACAGGTCTATCTATCCCCAGGGAGTATGGGGGTCAGGGGTTGGGGGCAGTATACCGGGTCATTTTTATGGAAGAGATGGCCTACTGGCGAGCGCCGATAACGCCGTATGACTATGGCGTAACGATAAGCCTTCTGGGGAATATCTGTCTGAAGCACGGTAGCGAGGAGCAGAAGAGGGAGTGGCTTCCGCAAATAGCCAGGGGTGAAATCTTTTGCGGGCAGGGCTACTCAGAACCGCAGGCTGGTAATGACCTATCGGCTATTCAGACCCGTGCTGAGCGCCAGGGTGACCACTATGTCATCAATGGGCAGAAGATGTGGATACACGACGCCCGCACATATAAATACACCCTGCTGATGGCGCAGACTGACCCTGATGCTCCTCCAGAGAGAGGTCTCAGCATGTTCATCCTTGACAACAGGCTACCGGGAGTAACCGTAGTACCCCAGCTAGCTATGAGCGGTCAACTGACGCCGGAGGTTTTTCTGGACAATGTGAAAGTACCGGCTGAGAATATGCTGGGGGAGGAGAACCGGGGCTGGGACTACTACCTGGAGAACAAGCCCTTCTACTGGAACAAGGAGCAGGGTGCCGAATCGGGAACGATGCGGCGGATACTTGATGATTTGGTACAGTATATTAAAGAAGCCAGGAAGGATGGGCGCCTTCTGAGCCGGGACCCGATGGTACGGCAGAAGCTGGCTGAAATGGCAACTGACCTGAGAATTGTACGTTTTCTAATGTACCGAATGGCCTGGATGGAGACCCAGGGGCTTGACATCTTTCATATTTCGTCGATAGCCAGGGTGTTTCACGTAGAAGCATGGGTGAGATTTATTAACACCGCAATGCAAATCCTGGGCCTAGGGGGTCAGCTACAACTCCGGGAGAAGTATGCGCCGCTTAGAGGTGTAATGGAGGTTTTGTACCGGGCGGGGGCCCTGCAGTTGATGCAGCGTGCCGGCCCATCATATATAAAGAGCATTATAGCTACTCACGAACTTGGGCTGCCGGAAGCCTGGTAGGTATCGTGACGAGGAGTGGGCAAAATGGACTTTAGTTTTACTGAAGAGCAGGAAATGCTGCGAAAGATGGCTCGCGATTTCCTGGAGAGGGAATGTCCCAATTCGATGGTCAGGGAGATGGCTGAGGATGAGAAGGGATATTCGCCGGAACTGTGGGGTAAGATGGCGGGACTGGGCTGGCTGGGCCTGGCTTTCTCCTCAAGCTATGGGGGTGGAGATGGGAGCTTCCTGGACCTGGCAGTGCTTCTTGAGGAGATGGGGCGAGCATTACTACCGAGTCCGTTTTTCGCCACTGTGGTACTGGGTGGCCTGTTTGTACTTGAGGCAGGGAGTGAAGAGCAGAAACAAAGGCTCCTGCTGAAGGTAGCTACTGGTGACACACTGCTTACCCTGGCCCTTAGTGAACCGGGTGTTGAGTATGATGCTGGCTCAATAACCGTTAAGGCTGTTCGCCAGCAGGATGGTTATATAATCAGCGGCACCAAGCTCTTCGTCCCTTATGCCCACGTGGCGGATAGATTGCTATGTGTTGCCCGGACGAAAGAGGGGGCAAAGTCGGGCGAGGGGCTAACTGTATTCATCGTGGATACAGATACCCCGGGGGTTACCTGTACCCCGTTAAAGACCATTGGGAGAGACCATCAGTGTGAGGTTGTCTTTGAGAATGCGATAGTGCCGAAAGAGAACGTGCTGGGTGAGCTTAACAGGGGCTGGGCACAGGTGGAAAAGGCATTACAGAAGGCAACTGTAGCCCTGTGCATCGATATGATTGGCGGTGCCCAGCAGGTGCTGGACATGACGGTCGAGTATGCCAAGAACAGGGTACAGTTCGGCAGGCCTATCGGAAGTATGCAGGCACTCCAGCACCACTGTGCCAATATGGAAGTTGCTATTGAAGCATCACGGTCGATTGCCTACGAAGCTGCCTGGCGTGTCAGCGAGGGGCTCCCCTGTGCTGTGGAAGTGTCTATGGCAAAGTCCTTTGCCAGCGAGTGCTATACGCAGACCACGCAGCTGGGGATGATGATACATGGTGGAGTTGGTTTTATGGAGGACCATGACATGACGCTCTACTACCGGCGAGCCAAGGCGGCTGAAGTTCTCCTGGGAGATGCTGACAGCCATCGGGAAAAGATAGCCGGGGAGCTTCTTGATTAATATATAGTAAATTGGTAGGGTAAGTCTGGTGGTGGGGCGGCTTGAAGAGGTAAACCAGGAGTACTGAAAAGGGTAATAAAACTGAGACGATAAATAAGATACAAGGAGGAAAGGGAAGATGTACGAAAGGAAAGTATTGGGGTTGGCTGAGGCAGAGAAAGCAGTTAAGGCGATGGTCGAAGAGGCATCGAAGGGCGGCAGGCCGATGTCGATTGCTGTATTAGACCCGTGGGGTAGCCTTATCAGCTTCGTAAGGATGGATGGAGCGGGACCGCTGACAGCGCGCATGGCGATGAACAAAGCCTATACTTCGGCGTCCTTCGGGATGGATACACGCA
>CAZXWQ010000024.1:11281-15187 GCA_964644545.1 uncultured Dehalococcoidales bacterium
CGCATGGCGATGAACAAAGCCTATACTTCGGCGTCCTTCGGGATGGATACACGCATGTTTTTCGGGTGGATGAAACAGGCTGATAAGGATATTGCCTGGTACGATGACCATAGACTGACGGCTGTTTATGGCGGTGTCGTTATTAGGGACAAAGATGGCATCCCGGTTGCTGCTATTGGCACGAGTGGCCGGACGCAGGAAGAGGACGAGGAGCTGGCACTGGTGGGGAAAAAAGCCCTGGAAGGTGTTGTATAATATATAATAAGAAGACAATTCACTAATTAAGTAGGAGGAATTTCTTGCCACGAGTAAAAAGAGGAGTGACCAGTCACCGGCGGCATAAGAAGGTGCTGGCCCTGACCAAGGGTCACCGGGCAACAAAGCATTCGCTGTATCGCCGTGCCCATGAGTCTATGATGAAATCATTGAGTTATGCCTATGCTCACCGCCGGGAGCGGAAGGGTGATATGAGGCGTCTGTGGATTTCACGAATCAATGCGGCCACCAGAGCCCAGGGTCTAAACTATGGTAGGCTTATAGATGGGTTGAGGAAGTCGGGAGTTGAAGTCAACCGTAAGATGCTGGCTGATATGGCAGTCAGGGAGCCGGAAGCCTTTGCTCACCTGGTAACGATAGCCAAAGGTAACGTTACAGAATAAAATATAGTGCCTTCTTTTGCTATTTACCATATACTTCAAAGGACCGGTAATTGCTGGTTTCAGGTGTGTTTCTATCAGTTATCGGTCTTTTTCTTCTTATCAGGGTTCGATTGCTGATGGGCATATCATGGGTGTGGTGGCGGCAGAACCTTCGTGGACTGGTTCAGATAGATAGGTAACACTTCATATTATGGGAGTGACCTCGGCTTTAAGTAGTGTTATTGTGAGAAGGTAGTCCTGTGAGATTGCTTCGTCGCCCTTCTGTGAAGGACTTCTTGTAATGACAGGGCGAAGAATTGTCTCGCAATAACAGTGGGCGTGATATATCGGCAGTCATATTAACGAGAACACTTCCTTGACCGCATTGTCAGCAATAACCTATAATTCAATACAACCATGTTACCGCAACTGGAAGAACTTAAATCAGAAGCCCTGCAGGATTTGGAACGTATCAGTGATGTTGTCGGCCTTGAATCCTGGCGGGTGCGTTATCTGGGCAGGAAGAGCAGTCTGACCGGTATTCTGCGTGGCCTGGCAGCCCTGCCTCTGGAGGAGAGGAAGACTGTTGGCGCCAGTGCTAACCAGCTCAGGGCTAACCTGGAAGAGAGTCTGATGCAGAAAACAGAAGACTTGAAGAAGGAGCTGGAGAGACATCCCTTCCGAGGACAGGGGGCAGAGCTTGCTCGCGGGGATATTACTCTGCCGGGTCGACCTTACCCAGTGGGGCGTTTGCACCCGATTACTCGGACCCTGGATGATATGTGTGACATATTTGTCTCGATGGGTTTCCAGGTGGTGGAGGGACCGGAGGTAGAGTGGGACTACTATAACTTTGAGGCGCTGAATATCCCCGGGGAACACCCGGCGAGAGATACCATGTCAACCTCGTGGGTTGATTTTGAGGCGGAGGGCGAGGACAGGTCAATGCTGCTGCGTACCCATACTACCGCGGTAAGCGCCCGGGTTGTTGAAACAATGGAACCGCCGATAAGGGTGGTTGAGCCGGGCAAGATTTATCGCTATGAGGCCAGCGATGCCACCCATGTGCCGATGTTTCATCAAGTTGATGGGCTGGCGGTAGATAAGGGTATTACCATGGCTGACCTGAAGGGGACGCTCTACGAGTTTGCGCGCCGTTATTTTGGTGAGGATAGAAAGGTGCGCTTCCGCTGTGACTACTTTCCCTTCGTCGAGCCAGGGGTTGAGATGGCTATTGATTGCCTGGTCTGTAATGGTAAGGGTTGCCGCCTGTGCGGGGATAGCGGCTGGATTGAGATTTTAGGAGCGGGGATGACTCACCCCGAAGTGCTTCGGCGTGGGGGTATTGACCCGGAGGTCTACACCAGTTTTGCTTTTGGCATCGGTGTTGAGCGCCCGCATATGCTACGCTACGGAGTTGATGATATCCGGCTTTACTTCGGCAGTGACCTTAGATTTCTGGAGCAGTTCTAGAGATGAGGATTTCACTCAACTGGCTTAAGGAATACGTAGATATTAATGTGCCTATCGATGACCTGCTCAACCGGCTGACGATGGCCGGTTTTGAGGGCAAGGTGCAACAGGTTATCGGCGGCAACTGGGAAAGTATCGTTGTTGGACAGATAACGGCAGTCAACCCGCATCCTAACGCCGACCGACTGACCCTGGTTACTATAGATGTCGGTGCCAGGCAGGAGACCGTCGTCTGCGGAGCACCGAATGTGGGAGTCGGCCAGAAGGTGGCCTTTGCCCCGGTTGATTCTCAATTAATTAACCCGCATACCGGGAAGACAGAGCGCTTGAAATCGGCCAAGATTCGCGGCGTTGTTTCTAATGGCATGGCCTGCTCGGAGAAGGAGCTGGGCATATCGGAGGAACACGAAGGCATTCTAGTTTTACCGGCGGAAGCAACCATCGGTACACCACTGGCTAATTACCTGGGTGACGTTGTTCTAAATCTGGATATAACTCCCAACCGACCTGACTGCCTGTCCATAATTGGCTTAGCCAGGGAGGTTGCTGCCCTGACAGGGCAGAGCGTGCATCTTCCCGGGGTTAGCTATCAGGAGGGTGCATCAGCTATAGAGCAGTGCATATCGGTGGAAATACCTGCCCCCGATTTGTGTCCCAGGTATTGTGCCAGCCTTATTAGTGGGGTCAAGCTAGGTGAGTCCCCGGGGTGGATGCAGCAGCGACTCCTGGCTTGCGGCATGCGCCCGATAAACAACATTGTTGATGTTACCAACTACGTTATGCTGGAGTACGGTCAGCCCTTGCATGCCTTTGATTACGAGAGAATCAGGGGGAAGAAAATCATTGTGCGCCGGGCTACTGACAGCGAGGTGATAGTCAGTCTGGACGGAGTAGAACGGGTACTTTCTGAAGAAATGCTGGTCATTGCCGATGAGGAGCGCTCGGTGGCTGTGGCTGGAGTTATGGGCGGTGCTAATAGTGAAGTAACTGAGCAAACTAACTCAATACTGCTGGAGGCGGCTAATTTCAACCCGGCGAGTATTCACTATACGGGCAGGATATTACATATGCCCAGCGAGGCGTGTATGCGGTTTGAGAGGGGGATTAGGCCTGAGCTGACTGTGCCGGCACTTAAACGGGCGACGCAGTTAATTATTGAACTGGCTGGCGGTGAAGCTGCCAGGGGTCTGGCTGACGTTTATCCGGGTGCGGTAGAGCCAGAGCCAGTATTACTATCAACAGGTGAGGTCAGGCGAGTCCTGGGGACTGAGTTCAGCCTCGAGCAGATAGTGGGGGTGCTTACTTCCCTGGGATTTGATTGCAGGCAGACGGGTTCGGGGGAAGAGGTCCTGGTGACTGCCCCTTACTGGCGGAGCGACATAAGCCTGCCGGTTGACCTGATTGAGGAGGTAGCCCGCATTATTGGTTATGGCGAGATTCCAACGACTATGCTCAGCCAGCCAATACCGAGGCAGAACCCGGAGCCTGTCATTGGTCTCAAACGTGAGGTCAGACAGGTTTTGACCGGGCTTGGTTTTCAGGAGATACTCTCATATTCATTAACCAGCTCGGAGTTGCTGAGCAAGCTGCTGCCCGAATCTGGTTCACCTGGACCGGTTCCACTTCGCGTGGTCAATCCGATGACCGTGGAGCAGGAGTACCTCCGTCCTAACCTGCGGGCAAATTTATTATCCGTCTTTTCTGCCAACAGGGGGCAGGTAGATAGCGGTATCCGCATCTTTGAGCTGGGCAGGGTATATCTGCCCCGCGCCAATGACTTACCCGATGAGGTTGA